>NZ_JBXWPA010000009.1:0-208545 GCF_059611165.1 Ruegeria sp. CDSB013
CTTTTGATTGGTGAGGCTGATAATATCAGGCCTCGTTTGCCCAAGGAGAGCGACCACCGCGATCACACCATGTCATTCGCTGCAGGCGCATGAAATGCAAGCCAAAATAGAAAAGCGGTCACTCGAGATGGATGAATGAGGCCTCAGGAGGCGTCCCGTTCGAATATGGAGCATGCTTTCTTCACACCCCACAGAACACTCAGACGTTTTTATGTTTTGCAGGGGCTCTGCCTCGCCTTCACCGTTCGTGAAAAGAAGTTGGAGCAAGTACGCTCCAAGGCGATCGGCTTCAGTTAGCGTTCAGTGATTTGGACGACAACGATGAGTGTCCGCCCGAAACCAATTCATCTATGAACTTCGAAAACAACTCACCTTGAGATCGGATCTGCAGTTTTGAATAAACATTCCTTCGGTGGATACGCACAGTGCCGGGGGAAATTTCGAGGATGCGCCCCACAGCGTCTGCGGAATGACCTTTGAGCGTGTATTCGACGACCTGGCGTTCTCTTGGTGTCAGGGCACCCTGTCCGAAATTGGTAAAAGCAAGGGCCACGCTTTGATAAAGATCATCATCTGCTACCTCGCCTTCAACAGATCCAAACCGGTTGGCAAGATCGTCCCAGTGTCTTTTGCATGTCGCCTGCACAATGGGCCAAAACTCATTGAGTTGTCGGAAATCCTTGGCTGAAAAAGCCTTTTGCTCACGCATCACGGAAACAACCACACTGGCGGATTCAGGAAGCCGGATCACAAAGCCCATTTCTTCCGCAAGCCCGGTTCGGGCATAATAGCTGCGATAGTATTCGCCCTGAAAAAACCTGTCCGGTGCCAGATCGCGAATTCGATGCAGTCCGGGAACGAAATCGGTCTCGCAAACAAGATAAAATGGGTCAAGCAAGTATGGGCCTTCCTGATAGTCCTCAACAAAGACCTTGCGCTTATTTTTTGGGAAATCGTCATACAAATCCAAAGGGCGGGCTTGGCCAAAATATCCAAATACAACAGTGTAATCGAACGGGGTGATCTGCCTCAGCGTATCAGACAAGGTTTGTGCAAAGCTCTCTGAGCCGATAGCGTCAATGAGCGTGCCGGTTGCTTCGTACAAAGCTTTCATGATCCTCCTCCGCGCCCTGCTATTCAGATTGATATACTAAAAACATGGTATATACACTGAAACAAGTTTTTCTTACAGTTTTTCCAATATAGATAGTAGTCAACAAATCGGAAAAAGATAGAAATAAATGGAAAACGGGGGATATGTTGGCGAGGTTGAGCCAGCTGGCAAAAAACCGATCGCAGAACTGCGTGGAGTGACAAAGCGCTTTGGCGAAGTGTTGGCCGCCAGTGATTTGAACCTTTCGATTGCCGAGGGCGAGTTCCTTTCCTTTCTAGGCCCGTCCGGATGCGGCAAGACAACAGCTTTGAGGATGCTGGCAGGTTTCGAAACCCCCACCGAAGGGGATGTGTTGCTGGATGGAAAGGTGGTGAACACGCTCGAAGCGCACCACCGTCCGGTGAACATGGTGTTTCAGCAATATGCATTGTTCCCACATATGACCGTGGCGCAAAATATCGGGTACGGGTTACGCCAGATCCGCCCGCGCATACCAAAGGCAGAGATTTCGGAACGGGTGAGCAAAGCCCTTGATGTGGTGCAACTGGCAGGCTTTGAGGATCGCAAGATCTGGGAGATGTCAGGCGGCCAGCAACAGCGCGTGGCCCTGGCCCGCGCTATCATCAATGAGCCCAAACTCCTGTTGCTGGACGAACCCATGGCCGCGCTTGATCGCAAGTTGCGTAAGGAGATGCAGATCGAACTGCAGGATCTGCAACGCCAGTTGGGTATCACCTTTGTACTGGTGACACACGACCAGGAAGAGGCACTATCGATGAGCGATCGCATTTGCATCATGCGGGACGGCAGAATTGTGCAGATCGGTAGCCCGCAAGAGTTGTATGATCGCCCAAATTCTCGCTATGTCGCTGATTTTGTAGGCACGTCCAACTTCTTTAATGGCAAACTTCAGCGTTCGACGGACGGCTTGTCTGAGGTGCTTCTGGACAATGGAATGCGGATACAGGGCATGCCCGGTGATGGTCTTGTCGACGGGCAGGAGGTGTGCGTTAGCGTGCGCCCTGAACAAATGAAACTGCGCCGTCAGGGCAAAGGTCTTGAGGTCGAAGTCCACAACCGAATTTTTCTTGGCGAACACACTGAATACCTGGTGACGCACGAAACCCTTGGTGACTTCCTCGTACTCGCTCCGCGTCAGGCGGACCTTAGCGAAGGTGCTTTTGCCGTCCGCGACAAAGCCCTGGTCTCGTGGGAGACATCGGCGGCGCTCATTCTCGACCGAAATTAACGACGTCCACAACAACCATGCAAAAGGGAGTAAAGAAAATGACAAAGACCATCGACCATATCTCCAAGAAGGAGTTCATGGAGAAGCTGGAAAGCTACCGGAAAGGCTCAATCACGCGGCGCCATTTCCTGAATGTAACCGGCCTTGGTGCGGCAGCGGCTGTGATGGGGGCCTCGGTGCCCGGTTTGCGCCCACAACCTGCATATGCTGGCGATATTGGTGATCGCGTGGTTCTGGCTACATGGCCGAACTATCATGATCTGGCCAACTTTGACGCCTTTACTGAGGCGACCGGCGCACATGTGCAGGTCAACGTCTTTGGCTCGAACGAAGAAATGCTAGCCAAGTTGCAGGCCGGTGCCACCGGTTGGGATGTCTATGTGCCCACCAACTACACGTTTGAAGATTACGTCAAAGAGGATCTGATCGAACCGTTGGATACGTCGATGTTGCCGAACTATGATGCGTCGGCCTTTGATGCGCGCTACGCCGAGGCAGGTTCAGTCAACGGTAAGCTCTATGGTGTTCCCAAGAACTGGGGATCGACCGGCATGGCCGTCAACACTAAGCACAATGGTGGAAATGCGATTTCATCATGGCGAGAGTTCTTTGATATCACCATGGGCAAGTTCTCGGGTCGTACCATCGTGCACGACTATCAGCTGACCACGATTGGCAGCGCCCTGAACGCCTTTGGCTATTCGTTCAATTCGGTTGACGAGAAAGAGCTGGCCGATGCCGAGAAACTGCTGATTGACGTGAAGCCACATCTGTTTGCCATTACGTCGGACTATCAGCCGGGTATGCGTAATGGGGATGCCTGGTTGACCATCTGCTGGTCCGGCGACGGCAAGCAGCTGAACACCGACATACCCGAGATCGCCTATGTGCTTGGCAAAGAGGGCGGCGAAATCTGGAGCGATTACTGGGCGATCCCCAAAAGCTCCGAGCGCAAGGCAGCGGCCTATGCGTTGATCAACTTCATGCTGGATCCGAATGTTAACGTCAAAGAAGTGCTGGCGCACGGCTATCCGACGGCAGATTCCCGAACATATGATCAACTGCCCGAAGAGTTGAAGAATGATCCGATTATCTTCCCGGCTCAGGAGCTTTTGAGCCCACTGGAATTCGGGGCCGCAGTCACTCTGACCGATCCGAACCGCGCCGAGCTGATGGCTCGGTTCAAGTCGGCCTGATCTGAACTAAGGTGAAGACAACATGACGAATAGAACACGCAACTGGTTGTTGTTGGCACCTGCGGGAACTTGGTTCCTCGTGATGCTGATCATTCCGTTAACAGTTGTCTTCATCTTTAGCTTTGGAGAGCGAGCCTCGTCAGGTGGCGTTGAGCTCGCTCTCACTTTGGAACAATACACCAACCTTCCTGCACGCTGGGCAGCGTTCAAAAATACGATGACGTTGGCGCCGTTAGGAACCATGGCGGCGCTGCTTATCGCCTATCCCCTGGCTTACTTTCTCGCTGTCAAAACGACTCCGAGGTGGAAAACCATCCTGTTGGTTCTGGTGATCGTGCCATTCTGGACGTCGATCCTGATCCGCAGTTACGCTTGGATTTTCCTGCTGGGTGGACGCGGGATACCTGCCTTGTTCGAATGGGTCGGAATTGAGGGACTACGCCTAATCAACACGCCGTTTGCGGTGCTGGTTGGGATTATCTATGGGTATCTACCGCTGATGGTGTTCCCAATCTATGTCAGCCTCGACAAACTCGACAAACGCCTGCTCGAGGCGTCGTCTGATCTGGGCGCAAAGCCGTGGAAGACCTTTCTTCAGATCACGCTCCCGCTTTCGGTGCCCGGCATTGCGACTGGTTGCATGCTCGTCTTTATCCTGTTGATGGGCGAATACCTGATCCCGGCTCTGCTGGGCGGTGGCAAAGTGTTCTTTGTTGGCAATGCACTGGTCGACCTGTTCCTGCAGTCACGCAACTGGGCCTATGGGTCGG
This sequence comes from Ruegeria sp. CDSB013, assembly GCF_059611165.1. NCBI lineage: Bacteria > Pseudomonadati > Pseudomonadota > Alphaproteobacteria > Rhodobacterales > Roseobacteraceae > Ruegeria > Ruegeria sp. CDSB013. The sequence continues at coordinate 4,330 of NZ_JBXWPA010000009.1, forward strand.
CGGTTGCTGTCACCCTTGTGGTCGTCATGCTGATTACCGTCACGATCTACATGCGGCTGATTAGCCGCCTCGGCGCAAGCCGTGAAGACGTATCGATTATGTGAGGCTATGCGATGAGACTGTATGCAATCTGCGTTTACCTTTTTCTCTACATTCCTATCGGTGTCATCGCCCTGTTCAGCTTTAACGCCGGTCGACACGCGAGCCAGCTTCAGGGGTTCTCAACCAAATGGTATGGCAAGGCGCTGTCCAATCCGTTCGTGATGGACGCGCTGGAAACCAGCCTGATCGTGGCATTTTGTTCGGCGCTGTTTGCCAGCGTCTTTGGCACCATGGCCGCCGTCGCCCTGCAGGGCATTCGTGGTCCCGTGCGAGCTACCTTTGATCTGCTGATCTATGTTGCGGTGATGATCCCCGGCATTGTAATTGGGATCGCCACTTTGATCGGGCTGGTCACCGTATTTGACCAACTGAACCCGCTGATTGCGGCGATTTGGCCGGACGGGTTCAAGCCGCCAAAGCTGCGCATGGGCATCGGCTCGCTGATCGCCGCCCACACGATGTTCCTGATGGCGCTTGTGGTAATTATCGTACGGGCACGGCTCGCGGGGATGGATCGCGCGCTGACCGAGGCCTCTTCGGATCTCTACGCCACGCCGATGGGAACGTTCCGACAGGTGACATTGCCGATGATCTTTCCGGCCATCCTGGCGGGTTTTTTGCTGAGCTTCACCTTTAGCTTCGACGACTTCATCATCGCGTTCTTTGTGGCGGGCTCAGAAACGACGCTGCCGATCTATGTGTTCTCATCCATCCGACGCGGTGTGACACCTGAAATCAACGCGATTGGAACGATGGTGATGGGCGTGTCTCTGTTACTGCTGATTACCGCCCAGTTGTTGCTGCAACGCGGAGGTAAAAAGTCCCGATGACCCTTGCAGAAAAATCTCTTAAGGCCCGACCTTTTCCGATACTCGGCGGCAAGGTTGTTCTGGTGACAGGCGCCGGATCAGGAATTGGCCGGGCAGGGGCAATGGCCATGGCCCGTCATGGCGCCAAAGTTATTGTGACAGATCTGGACGCCGACAAGGCTGCGCATGTGGTCGAAGACTTACATGGCGAGGGGCTGGTGGCGGCCTCGAGAGGGCTAGATGTCACCGACGATCAGGCAGTCAAAGCCGAGGTCGACAGAGTCGTCAAAGCTTACGGGCGCCTTGATGTCCTGCACTCTCACGCTGGCTATCAGGTTGAAGGCAACCTTGAGCAGGTGCCCGTTGAAGGTTTGGACATGTCCTGGCGATTGAACGTGCGGTCGCATTTTATCGCGGCTCGCGCTGCGGTGGGTCCCATGCGCGAGCAGGGAGGTGGCAGTGTAATCATCACTTCGTCAAACTCGGGTGTGCAATACGACCGCGAAATGATTGCCTATGCCACTACCAAGCATGCAGTGGTCGCCATGACCCGTCAGATGGCCGCAGATTATGCCAAACACAATGTTCGTTTTAACGCCCTGTGTCCGGGTTTTATCGACACGCCGTTTAACGCCGGTTTCGAAGTGCAAATGGGCGGGCGCGAAAAGCTAGAAAACTACGTGTCTGAAACCATTCCGATGGGACGCTGGGGCACGACCGAAGAAATGGCCGATTCAATCCTGTTTCTGGCCTCCGACATGTCCACCTTTATGACGGGCCATGCGCTGGTCATCGATGGCGGAGAATGCATCTGAACTTCTGTACGGAGCACCAATATGACCAATAGCCTCAAGACACCCAATGGCCGCCTCGCGGGAAAAGTTGCCGTGATTACAGGGGGAGCCACTGGAATGGGGCGGGCCACCGCGCTGATGTTTGCCGAAGAAGGTGCCAAGGTCAGCATCTTTGATATCAAGAATGAAGAGGGTCGGAAAACAGTCGACATGATCCGCGACACAGGTGGTGAGGCGGCATTTTTTCATGCTGATGTCACCAAGGACGCCGAGATCAATGCTGCCTTTGACGCTGCCCTTGAAGCCTTTGGACCCTATAATGTCCTGTTCAATCACGCAGGAACCATCATCGTCAAAGCGATGCATGAAACCAGCGAAGAAGAATATGACTGGTTGATGGATGTAAACGTGAAATCGGCCTTTCTGACCTGCCGTCGTGCGGTTCAGGACATGAGCGCAAATGGCGGCGGCTCAATCGTGATTACTTCGTCTATTGCGGCTGAACTGGGCTATGCGTTGGAGTCAGTCTACTGCATGTCAAAAGGCGCGGTTCTTCAACTGGCGCGCACGATCTCAACCGAATATCGCGATGCGGGCATCCGGTGTAACGCGGTCTGCCCTGGGTTTGTTGAAACGGCGCATGGCCTCAAGGAAATAGCAGAGTTGGACGCCGCCGGACAGGAATGGGAAGACTCTGGGATGGCGGCAACGCAGGGACGCATTTGCTATCCAGAGGAAGTGGCCGCGGCGGTGGTTTTTCTTGCATCTGATGAGGCCAGCTTTGTGAACGGCAATGCAACCTATGTTGACAACGGCTGGTACGCAAAAGGTTAAATGCCAAGCGAATAGGACAATCATGACCATCGGACTTTGAGTTGCACGATCACTTTGGCGGCGCAGCGAATGGCTGGATCGGTGGAGCCGCAATGCGGCGAGAACTTTCACGACGAATGACTGCAATGGGCCGGATGCGGCTTCTGGAGCATTTCAGCCGAAGGTCGGGAAAGTCCGCAACTCAGACATCGACGTACCAAAGTTCGCTGCGCTTTGAATGAATGGCCGCTTTTCTTTCTGCGACGCAGCTGGTGACTTCGGCGAATAGTTTGTTGCGCCTGCTTGGTTCAGAGATGGAGCACTTCCGCTTTGGGCTCGAAGCAGTCATTCGCGGCACTCGGCGTGAACGACCGCTTTGCGGACAAAACGGCCTTTCGCAACAACACTCTTAAGGTACAAGCAGACCGAGTTAACTCCGTTCCTTCCAGTATGAAAGTATCGTGCAAGTTTACGCAAAGATCGTTTCAACGGATGCAGCTAAACGAACTAAAATTTCAAGATTTTTGCGCGACAATATAGCGGCTCTGGAGCATTGAGGCTTGATCAGAAGTATAATGCACGTCGAAGCCTGCGGACGCGATTTTCCTTTCAAGCATTGATCCAGACACAAAATGCACAAACGGGGCTTTCCCAAGAGCCTGCATGACTGGGATGGCGATCCGACTGATCATCGCATACTTGAAACCACCGCTCTCAGGTGCGCAGACGGTTTTGGATATAAAAAGCCCACCGGGTTTTGTAAGCGCGGAAATGTGCTCGAGCGCTTGGTCCAAATCGGGCAGAAGATGAAGCAAATTATGCGCCAAGATCGCATCGTAAGAACCTTCATCTAAACCGTGCTCAAGAACTTCAGCCACCTTGAAAGTGACGTTCTCCAATCCTTCTTTAGCACGCTTCTCATCGGCAATCTTGATCATGCCCGGAGCGAGATCCGTGGCAGTGACATGGGCGACATGCGGTGCAAGCAGCAGCGCGGTTGAACCCGTCCCGCACCCGATTTCCAGTACGATGTCCTCCGCTTTCAGGTAGGACTTCGTAAGCTCGAGTGTTTTCAGATACCCTTCCATGTTGCGGATTGGGTCTGCCGCGTACTTTTGCGAGATTTTGCTCCAGAACGCGGCATCCTTGGACAAAGCAGTCATTTCATTACTCTCAAAAAAGGTTGTTGCCGTATCCTTTACTTCCAAACAATCATTTATGGAATTGCCACAATTTGCAGAAGTGTTATGCATAAATGCATGAACTGGAAGGCAATCAATTTCGACTGGAACCAGGTACGGTCCTTTCTTGCGACAGCCGAAGAAGGCTCGTTTTCTGCAGCGGCACGCGTTCTTGAGCAAACTCAACCCACTGTTGGCCGTCAAGTTGCTGCGCTGGAAACGGCCCTTGACATCACCCTGTTTGAAAGAGTCGGCAAGTCGCTTAATTTGACGACTGCTGGCGCCGAGCTTTTGTTGCATGTCAGAGAAATGGCGGATGTGGCGAACAGGATTTCTCTTACTGCGACAAGCCAGTCGCAAGCTGTTGAAGGGCAAGTCAGGATTACTGCGTCCGATGTGATGTCTGCTTATCAGCTGCCACCTATACTGAAAACGATCCGACTTGCGGCACCGCGACTAGAGATCGACATCGTTGCTGCAAATGACATACGAGACCTACAGCGACGTGAGGCTGATATCGCAATCCGACATGTGCGTCCAACTCAGCCGGATCTGACAGCAAAGCTTGTCGCCGAGGCAACGGCCCATTTTTACGCAGCACCTTCGTACCTTGATCAGGTGGGACGGCCGAAAAATGAAAACGAACTTGCGAAATTGGACTTTGTCGGGTTTGGCGACATCGACACGATGATCGGTTTTCTCGATCCGGCGGGCATTAAAGTAGCACGAAAGAGCTTCAGGATTGGCTCACAAAGCGGGATTGTATCCTGGCAACTGGTGCGCCAAGGTTTTGGCATAAGTGTAATGTCGGATGATGTGGCTGCCTTAACACCTGGTGTGGAGCGCGTGCTCCCCGACCGCGAGCCGTTTAAGTTCCCGATTTGGCTGGCGACACACTCCGAGTTACATACCGCACGAAGGATCAGGTTGGTGTTTGATCAACTGGCGGACCAACTTAGCGCAGGGACCATCAGGTAATCCGGGAGTTCGTTCTATGTCACAGGCTATTTCAACGCTTCACTTGCTATGCGGCAAAGTCGCTTCTGGAAAATCTACGCTGGCAGCGGAACTAGCGAAAAGAGACGCAGTCGTGCTCATTTCGGAAGATGAATGGCTTAGCGCCCTGTTTGGCGACCAGATGAAGTCCCTGCAGGACTACGTGAATTGCGCTTTGAAACTGCGACCGGTCATGGGGCGTCACGTGGCTTATTTGCTGAAGGCTGGCGTTTCAGTGGTTCTCGATTTTCCAGCTAACACAATTGAAAATAGAGCTTGGATGCGCGACTTGCTGAAAGACACTACTGCGCAGCACCACCTTCACTTTTTGGATTTGCCAGATGAGGTTTGTCTGCACCGGCTGCATAAGCGCAACAGAGAAGGCGCGCATGCCTTTGCACCAACAGAAGATCAATATCGCCGTATTGCGCGGCATTTCGTGCCACCATCACCCGAAGAAGGTTTTAACATCATAACTCACCGTCAGTAGCGGCGGCACCAAACATGTTTCGAGCACCTACTCTGCATCGACGGATGAACGACTGCTTTGGGCTCAACGCGGACATCGTAGTCATTTGGTCAGATATCCGCTTATGGACGGATGGCAGACCTAAACTTAAGAAACGTGAATGTCTGCTATGCGAACTATAGGGGCGCTCAAAGAGGTCGCTGAGCAGCAAGATCGTTGTGAAATCGAAGGGCTAAGTCCAGGCGACAGCTGTTCCAACAAGAACTAGTGCCATCCCGGCAGCTTCTTTGACTGAGTACACCTCTTCGAAGAAAAAATGTGAGACTACACCCAAAATTATGACTTCAGCTCCCATTACAGCCACGTAAATCAGCCCCAGTTTTTCATGCCCCAGAGCAGCAACTTCGAATGCGCCGGCTGTCAGTAAGGCAACAGCGATTATGGTTGCCACGCCCAGGCTGGGTAGTGTCCACCATGACTTCATGGCGACCATAGCAATACAATAAAAAAGAGCAGATAGCAGTGCGAGTGCAGCAACCATGTTCATGATTAAATCTCCCTCGATACCAACAAAATATCAGAATGAAACTCATTGAGATGTGACCTAATTCACAAAGCAAATTTCAAATTTGCAGGAGTCAAAACTACAGATATTGTCAGTGGCCTAATAGGACGTTTCGTGCTCGGTTTGGTCATTCGCCGAAACTTCGCTAGCGACCGCGAGGCGGACAAAGCTGAAACTCGAAGCAAGCCCTAAGTGCGCCGGCGAGACGGAGCTTCAACAACTCTGTCTCAGGTCTGCATGGTCCAAGGTGTGCTTGGCGCCTCTACCATCTTCTTCCTTGATTACATGCTTGTGCGTGGGCAGCATAAAGGTGGTAGAGTTCAGTACGGCTAATTCCAGATCGACGAATTTACTTTGCGCTTGTTTCGCCTGTGTTGGGAGTAACAGTTGTGGTCAAGGCTTCTCCTGAGATACTTGCTGTTACAGAACGCTGGTTTGAGGCGATCAGGACCCTAAATACGCACGTTTTGAAGGACTACCTTTCCGACTCGGTCGATCTGCGCTTCATTGGAACTGGCGAGAATGAGTTTTGGAAAGGTCAGGTTGTCCGCGATGGAGTCGGCGAATTCATCGGCGAAATGCCAGAGCCGGATGTGTGGGAAGTTCTCGAAGCCGAAGCCTTCGAGAACGGAGAGACGGGCTGGTCTGCTTTTCTACATCGGGTTGGGTTTCCCGGGCTTCGAGATGATTACATCGTCCGCACGGTGCTGGTATTCGTCTTAGAGGGTGCGTCATGGAAGATCATTAATCGTCACGCCTCTCTTCCCTACCCAAATATAGATTTTGTAGGTAGCGAACAGTTAGCCATTCAAACTCTTGTGAAAGCTGCGCTCGAAGAAGGTCCGGAATTGCTTCAGGCAGAAGGTTTGGCCTCGGTGCTGTTTACTGATGTCGAAGGCAGTACGATGCTCGCGGCGGCCATGGGAGATCAGGGTTGGTCGGCGTTGATAGATCAGCATTTTCAGACTGTTGAGAGTATTGTCGCAACACATCGGGGGCAATTCGTGAAGTCGCTGGGAGACGGGACATTGTCCAGTTTCCAATCAGCGACTGAAGCGCTTCTGGCGGCGATCAAAATACAGGAAGCCGTGGCTTTGAGCGATGTGGAACCGCGCTTGGGCCTACGAGTTGGCATTCATACCGGCGACGTTGTTTTGGCGCGTGGCGACTTCTTCGGAACCGTGGTCAACAAAGCGGCTCGCATAACTTCATCGGCCAATCCGGGTGAAATTCTAGTGTCGGATGTGACGAGAGCCATAGTTGGGGGAAATCACGAGTTCAAATTTGCGGCCGCACGATCTTTGGTCCTCAAAGGACTTCCAGATGATCACACAGTCTACCGTTTGCAATGGAGGCGATAGCTGCTCGCTGGGTATGACCTCGAAGATCAGCCCCGCCCCCGGGGGATAATTCAATCAAATTGCCCTTTTCGCGGAATGCCCTTGCAAAGTGAACACACCCACTCCGCAGTTCCATCAATTGGCCTGCCCTTGCTCTTTAAATCACGGTGGGAAACAACCTGCTGATCGCGGCAAAATGGACAGGTAGCAAGGGCAAAGAAATCCGGAATATGGGTGACTTTCTTAGGTACGGGGTTGCAAACCATTTGGCACTCAGCAGTGAATTATTCCCTGTTGGCTATCACATATCGCCGTTTTTCTCCACGTCTGCTTTGGGCTCAATGCAGTCTTTCGCTGCACTCGGCATGAGCGACCGCTTTGCGGACAAAGCAGACACGGGCAATAAAAAACCGCGTTGCCTTGTTTGAAGGTAGCACTCGATCTAGCCACTCACTTGGATAAACCAAAAATCGTCGTTTTCCAGACAACGCCCGCGCCAGTTCGGGCTGGATAACCATAAGCTTGAAGCTTGAGGTGAAGAGACAAAAACGAAGAACAAATGACCCCGCAAACTGCGGGGCCACGTAAGGGTTTGACAAAAAGGCAACTCAACTTTTTGGGGTTGAGTAGCGGCCTAAGTTAGCTGGCAAGTGCAAGGTTGCACTTGCGACCTTCTTCCATAGCCTTCTTCGTACCGGTTAGGTCCACAATGAAATTTGCGGACTTCTTTGGAAATGCGATCAAGGTCTGTCCTTCGGCCACGGCAGTCGCCATATTTGCGTCCTTTACAACGATATAACCACCAGAGTAGTCATCCGCTAGCTTCTTGCTTTTTATGCCTTTTGCACGACCTTCATACACGAAGTCGTCAATTGCTATTTCTATTTTTTGACGGTTTTTGATGTCGATGTCAGCTTGCGTGAATACTCCCAAGTAACCGTGTTTTTGGTTTTTGGTTAGACCCATTTGCATGACGTTCCCGCTCTCGAAGACTTTTTCTATCAGGCATGTACCAGAGTCGTTGTCAGCATAAACCGTCCAGCCTTCAACCTCACTGTAAATCTCGAAGTTGTCGCTACTTGCCGGAACCGGGTCTTTGGCAGCGGCAACAGTTGCATAAGCGGAGATTGCCACGGCGGCAAAAATGGCAGCATGTTTCATATAGTCCTCCCAAAAAGAAAAAGCGTCGTAAAGCCAATCTCGACGCAACGCAGTCAAATATCGCGATGTGAATTCATTTCAAGTGTGAAAGCGTTTTCCGCAAACAGCTCCTCGAAAAGCACAGGGGAGCGTCAGTGAACGCCTATAGCCTGAAAAAACTCGTAAGCTCTTCTTTCAAAATACAAAGCTTTTGTGGGAGTTTTGATCCAAACTCATGATGGTTTCGTACACATCATACCCCTAACTGCTACCCACGGTCGTCTTCCATCCCTTTAACGACCGTGGGTTTTTTCGCTAATTTCTTTGGTTCGTGTCTGGAAAAGACTAAAGGCTGCGCCGAAAACAGAACTACATATGCTCGTCTATGCATGTACAGAAGTATTTTCCATCACGTGGATTCTTTTTAAATAACTGCTTGGAATAGATCCAAAAAATGGACCAACAGATATAAGCCACTAACCAATTTTGAGAAGGTGCTCGGGAAACTCGCGATCAAAGCTCTCTACCTCGAGGGGTGTTCGCATTGCACGCTCTGACTTTTGAAGCAGTTGGAACTATCAAATATTCAAATTGGATACATAAATAAATCAAGCATCGAAATATCAGAATGCTTCCCGTAGTGAGTGCGGGCATCATTTTGATTACCTAGCACTTTCCTACAGCCCCGCGTTGATCCTATCCCAGGGTAATCGACGCGGGGCATCTGATAAAACCACCTCCGCAAGCAAATACTCTGTAACTTTGTCATTGTTCCAACGCACACTGTTTCTGGATCCTAAAAGAAAACGTAAAAAGTGATCGAACTAGGTTAGCTTCCCGCCCTACTCGGGCTGGACGCGGTTACTCGTCGCATCCAACCTTAACTTAAATTTGTGAGCAATGCAGACGCCAACGGCTTGCTTTTGCAGACGACCATTCAAGTATGACCGGAGTTCATCTTGCGATAGTCAGAGGGCGTCAGCCCCGTCACCTTCCTGAATGCGCGGCTGAAGTTGTTTGCGGTTTCATATCCTAGCATGGAGGAGATACTGGAGACTGTCTCGCGCGTATCCGTTAGGAGTTCCTCGGCCCTTGCTACCCTAACATCGTTGACGATTTCGCGAAAACGAACCCCTTCGCTTGCTAACTTCCGTTGTAGTGTGCGAACGCCAAGATCGAGCGAACGCGCGGTGGCATCAATCGACATTTCCTCCCGATGAAGTTGTTGCCAAACCACCTCTTCGACTTGTCCTCGAAGTGTTTGGGGGGGGCCGCCCAATCGTTCACGAGAAATATCTCCGACAGTTGTCGAGCCGCCGCTAAGTTTTTTGGGCGTGGCTTCGGCTCGCAAAGTCGATGCATCAAACTCAACCCCAAGCCGGTTGGCGTTCCAGATTACAGGACAAGCGTAGGTGTCTTCTGCCTCGACAAATCCAGGAACCTTTGGGAAGTCCAAGAGCACGGCCGATGGCTTCCAGTCGTTTCCTAAATACGCGCGGAATATGCTCAGAAAAACCCCAACGGCCGAGAAACCGATGTCCGGATACGCGAAATGCGAGCGAAGTCCAAAACGATAACAGTAACGCGCGTTAGTGCCCGAAGTTTCAAGCCACGCGCGATCCGTGGACGAATGAAATGGCATAACGGCAGAAGCTCGTATTAGCGCTGCCCCCAGCGTTGGAGCAGAAAGAACGTAATTCCCCCAGGCGCCGTAATCAGCGACGGTGAGATAAGGTGACCACAACAATCCGATGTTTTGTTGTCCCGCGGATCGTGCGGCTTCGTGCACAAAGGTCACCAAGGCATGCTCCGAGATGTAACCGCCTCTTTCCTCAATGAAGTGAACAGGAAGATCGGCCGAGTCAAAAGCCCGCAACAGGCGCCTTTCCCCAGCGGCCTCAAGAACAAACTGGGGCATCGCGCCCAAGGCCTTGGCCGAAATCATCGGTGGTAGGTTCAATCCGTCAACCCGCTTGTTCGTCCGCGTGTCGTGAAATGATACGCATCGGCTGATCGGATGTGCAAGCTTTCCAAAAACAGCAGGGAGCATTGCGCCATGAAAATACTTGGACCATCACACAGCGGTTTGTCGACGCATCTTTTTGGCGTGGCGCTTATTGTGGGTATTTCTTCCTCGCCAGTTCTTTCCCAGTCCTTCAATGACACGGGTGACATCCTTGCACGATCAGCCGAAGTCGAGGACATCGAGTACAAGATCATGGTGCAGCGCGCCACTCAGACTGCAATCTGGGGAATGCCCGCCGCTGGTATGATCGATTTTCTGAAGGGCATTCGCCGCGACCTCGGTGGCGACTACAACGACATCATTTATCTCAATAAGCCGTTCGATTCCAAACATGGGTTTCTTACGGCTAACGATGTTACGGCCTATGCTTGGGCTTCAATGACCTCCGAACCCGGTCCCCTTGTCATTGAAGTGCCCGCTGCCACCGACAAGGTTAACTACTTCGGTACAATCGTGAATGCTTGGGATGTTCCTATCGTGGACGTTGGTCCCGATGGTTTCGATGAAGGTTCCGGCGGCAAGTACCTCATGCTACCTCCAGGCTACGAATGGGATATGTCCCTAGAGGAATTAACTGAAGCAGGATACCTTCCCTTTGAAACAGATACCTACGAATATGGGTTTTCGTTCCGGCCAAAACTGAAGAATGGCGGAACGGACACCGATGCGGCCGACTACGCTCAGACGATCAAAGTGTACTACCTGTCTGAGGCTGACAATCCACCACCCAACAACTTTCTGGAAGCGTCAGAAGTGCCGTACGACTCGCTTCCATACTACAACGAGTCCTTCTTTCAGGATTTGAACGACTACGTTCAAAACAACCCCGTCAGACCACAAGACAAGGTCATGGTAAATTTCCTGAAGGATCTCGGGATCGAAAAGGGAAAACCTTTCGAGCCATCGGAAATTCAGATGCAAGCAATGAATGAGGGTTTGTTGTTGGCGTATGCCTCAATGCAGAACTACTTTGTAACGCCCGGCAAAGCCATGATTCCGCTCTGGGTCGACGATAGCGGCGAGATGAAAAGCCAGTGGCTGATATGGGACTTTGCCGAAGGTCAACCCGAGGCAGGTTTCCCGTATGAGACTGAGACCGAAGTCCTTGTGGATGCGCGTGCGGGCGGCAGCTACTTCTGGATCACGTACCTGCCGAAACAACTCGGTGGCGGTACCTTTTATCTGACGGGCCTTCGCGACAGCGACGGCGAAATGTACGACCACAATCAGACTTACAGACTTAACGTGCCAGCAGACACACCTGCCGACGATTTCTGGTCCGTGATTGTTTATTCGATGGAGACCAAGAGCTTCATCCGGAACGTTGATCCAGTGGGCCTGTCCGAGCGCGACACTGATGCGATGCAAGCCAATGAAGACGGTTCTTACGACATCTTTTTTGGACCAGAGGCACCGGAAGGGATGGAAAGCAACTGGATACCAACCACAGAGCCGTACTTCCTTTTGTTCCGTCTATATGGGCCGCAAGACGGATGGCTGGAGAGTGGCTGGATGCTGGGCGATCTAGAAAAAGTAAACTGATCAAAAAAAACAGAAATTCCCAATGGAGCGAACAATGAAAACAAAGTCGTTAGCTGTGCTGACTGCCCTGGTACTCGCATCGCATTCTTCAGCCCAAGAATTCAAAGCCGACGTGCCTGAGAATGTTCTTACACCAGACAAGGTCGAGACCCAGACGCTTGGTGATCTGGAATTCTTCGATGGCATGCCATCACCTGAGACGGTGGCGAAAGTCTTCGACAACCTTGATCTGATCAGAGCAACGACGGCTTTCCTGGACGGCATGAAGATCGCTTCGCTTCGGGCTATGTTTCAGGGATACGAAGACTTGGGCGTCAATCCTAATGACGTCGTGATTGCAGAAGACCTGCTGGATGCGCGGTCCATCTGGCTGACGCCCAATACAACCACAATCTACATTGGTTCGAATGTCGATATCTCGGATGGCCCGATGGTGATTGAGGTTCCGGCAGGCCTGCTTGGGTTGCTTGATGACGCCGCGTTTGACTATGTGACGGATATCGGGGCGCTCGGCGCGGATAAGGGAGAAGGTGGCAAGTATCTACTTTTGCACAACGACGATGAAACGCCGGTGCCCGAGGGCTACTTCGAACTACGCACAAAGACATATGAGCACTGGTTGTTGCTAAGACGCTCGCCAGACGCAGACGGAGATACGGCTGGCCCGGTTGCCGAGATCAAGGCGGGTCTGAATATCTATCCGCTTAGTGAAGCGGACAATCCTCCAGCGGAAACTTTCCTGAATATCTCCGGTGTTCAGCACAACACTGTTCACGCGAACAACGAAGACTTTTTTGAAGAGATCCACGTCGCGCTCGAAAACAATCCAATTGGTGCGTTCAGTCCGGAAATTGTAGGAACGTTTGCTTCCATAGGGATCAGGAAGGGCGAGCCCTTCGAACCCGATGCCCGTATGCAGACCATTTTCAAGGAGGCAGCAGCGATAGCAAACGCCACGGCGCGAGCGATTACGTATGCCTCGCGCGATCCGGGAGTTTTCTTTTATGAAGACCGGCAATGGAACTCACCGTTTCAACGTCAGAGCTATCTGTTTCTTGAGGACGGCGCACGCATCCTCGATGACCGTTCATACTTTTTCTATATGGCGACGGGCATAACGCCTGCGATGACCTCGCCACCGGTCGGTACGGGGTCTGTCTATGCGATGACGGCGCGAGACAACAACGGACAGTACCTGGATGGCTCAAAAACCTACAAAGTAACGCTCCCGGCACCCGTTCCCGCGAAAAGCTTTGCGTCGTTTATGTTGTATAGCGGACAGACACGGTCGATCCTTGAAACTGACCAGCAATCCGGTGGTATCGACTCTAATCGACCGGGGATAAAGCCGAATGAGGATGGGAGTACCAGCATCTATTTTGGCCCGGAAGCCCCAGAAGGTTGGGAGAACAACTGGGCGCAAACCATGCCCGGGCAAAGCTTCAACGTGATGATGCGCCTCTACGGACCGCTCGAGCCTTGGTTCGATAAGACCTGGCGTCCTGGTGATCTGGAACTGGTAGAATAAAGCGACAGCTGCGACTATCGGGCGACGCTACTTTTTGGCGTCGTCTGGCATTTTCTTCGGTGTCCGTTTTGGGCTCGAAGCCGTCTTCCGAACTTTTTTGATTAACGTCAGCTTTCGGGCCATTTGCAGACACTGATTCCCATGCGGTTTGGATCGCGAGGTCACGCATTTTGCGGATACGTCACACCTTTTCTTCTCGGTGTATTTAGTATCAATAACTTAGCCTTGACACTTGTCACGCTTTCCGGGGCTGTGACCACATACTTCCAAACTCTGAACCATCAGATTCTCAATTGTAGAAGCGGACCGAAATTCCTCGTGCCGCAGTGAGCAATTGAGGTTGATATGCCCAAGTTGACACAGGATCAGCTGGCGGAGCGGTGGCACATGTCGCCGCGGACGCTGGAGCAGTGGCGGTGGCTCGGAAAGGGTCCCAAGTTTTTGAAAATCGGCGCGCGCGTGCTGTACGACGAAGGCGTGATCGAAGCCTACGAAGAGGCGCAGATCTGCCAGAACACATGCGGACCGATTTCCGGGGAGGGTGCCTGATGGCCAAGTCCTTCCCCGCACACAAAGTCAAATCGCACCTTGTCTACACGGTCTGGGAGGCGGCGGACGTCTTAGGCTGTCATCGCCAGACCGTCATTCGCTGGATTCGGAACAACGGACTTGCAGGCGATACAAGCAGAAAACCGTGGTTGATCGAAGGACATGTGCTCAAGGAGTTCCTGGGGCACAAGCAAAGCAAGGCGCGGTGCAAGCTGCCACTGCATCACTGCTACTGCCTCAGTTGCAGAGGTTCGCGTGAACCCGACGGCAAGATTGCGGATTACGTTCAGGAAACGGCTTCCAGCGGCCGCCTAACAGCCCTCTGTCCGACGTGTGGTGCGGTTATGAACAAGATCATTCGCCGTTCAGATCTGGAGGCCGTTCAGGCCAAACTGGAGGTCACACTTCAACAAGCCTCCCCAAGATTAGTGTCCTGTACCGAACCCCATTCAAAAGTCACCTTGAAAATGGAGCCCGAGACCCATGTCAAAACACACCTCGGATAATCTGCGCATCAAGCGCAAACATCTTCTGTGGCTGAAGGACGCAAAGGGTCTGTCGCAGTCTTCTATCGACAAAGCCGCAGCGTCGATTGCCGCCTATGACAAATGGCTCAAAGGCAAGGACTACAGGGCGTTTCATTCAGAGCGGGCACGTGCGTTCAAACGCCATCTACAAAGTCTGCACAACAACCGCACGGGCGCCCCTCTGTCAGCTGCCACGATCAACGGCGTGTTGCGCGACGTCATGAAATTCTTGGACTGGATGGCGGACCAACCGGGATACAAGTCCAGGATCTCGCGCGCGGACATTGCCTATCTGACGCCGGACCGCAAATCAGAGCAGGCCCGTCGCGGGACCCTTTGGAAGCCGCATCCGTCTCTCGAACAGGTGAGCCATCTGTTGTCGGTCATGCCCGTCGAAACAGTGATCCAACGCCGCGACCGCGCACTGATCGCCTTCCTCTTCCTAACTGGATCGCGTGAAGGTGCTGCTATCACGGTGTTGCTGCGTCATGTCGATCTTGCCAATAAATGCGTCCAGTTTGACGGCCGTTCCGTGGACACGAAGTTCGGAAAGTCGTTCACGACCAGTTTTTTTCCGTTCGGCGATGATGTCGAACAGATTCTGCGGGACTGGATCAAAGAGCTTCGTCAAAACCATCTCTTTTCAGACACAGATCCCCTATTCCCAAAAACCAAGGTCGCCGTCGGGCCATCCAGACGGTTCGAGGCTGTGGGCATTGCACACGAGCCGTGGGCCGGACCATCGTCTGCGGCCAGCATCTTCAAGCAGGCTTTCGTCAGTGCCGGGCTGCCACCGTTCTCGCCGCACCGCGTGCGCGATGCGATCGCTGAACTGGCAAGGCATCACTGCAGGACACCAGAGGACTACAAAGCCTGGTCGCAGAACATCGGCCATGACGACGTAATGACAACGTTCAACTCATATGGCTCTGTTTCGCCTGGCCGACAGGTCGAACTGATGGCACGGTTTCGCCGCCGCGGACCGTTGTCAGACGATGATCAGGTAATCGAGCGTTGATTACTTCTGCGCACAATCACGCGGTCGGGTGCGAGGCGGTATCCGTGCCAAGGAAGGTTTTCGATTAACTCTTCAGGTTTATCAACTGATAGACCAGCGGACTCGAACCCCTTTGCGAGCGTTCTGCGCGCGGTCTGCACTCTCCGCCTCACGGTTTCATCGGACGCAACACCCAATTTCTTGGCGAGTTCTCCAGATTGGATGCATGGATAGTCCATTGGATCGAGCCCTTTGCCAATGGAGCGGAGCCACTCTTCTGCCAAGACCATCAACAGGTCAAAGGTTGCGTTTTTCCTGAACTCAAGACGTTCATCTACCACAATCAATTCGGTTGTTTGGTCGATTTCTATGGTCACCGGTTTCAGCGGTTCAGGGTCATCACCAACAGAAGCGACAGGTAGTGTTGCCAGCCCTACAGAACTCTGCAATGAGCCGAATAACCTTGGGAGGCTCTGCTCAGGAAAGTCCAAAGGTGACTGAGCCCCTGATGCTTTGCGCATAACCGACATAACTGCATTTCCGTGGCGGTTAAGCAGGCGCGTCAGTGTAGATAGCGCAGTTCCCGGCGGGTTATCCAGATAGTTCACTGCTTCAAGAATGATCGGAAAATGCTGCGTCAGTTGTTCAGGCACAGTGTGTTCAAAGAACTGTGCATTCCTTACATACGACAAAGCCATTTCTCGGTCTGTGATGTTGGGGCGCGCGTCTCGTATCAGATCAACGCGATATGCTTCCTCTGAATCAAGATGCTCCAGACCCTTTGAGAGAATTGCAAACCTCCGATCTATGCACTGAGAACACCGACCGCAGTGAGGATACTGCTTCGTTTGGTTGTGCACGTCTGCGCAGCTTCGCGTCTCAACGATTTGGTCTCCCATCCCCAGCTGGGCAATACGATCAACGACATCCGCTTTGGTGCGCCAGAAGAACGGATTGTCGACGCGTGTATCATCTTCGAAGACTTTGCCGAGAAGTTGGCTGAACAAAGTTAGCGTTTGAGGATGTGTGGTCCGCGTCGCGCGTGTGCCAAGGACATTTGCGACTGGAGGCAAGTTCAAACTCACAATGCCATTCTCATGGAAAGAAACCCGGTCGAGTTTGAACGCCTGCGCGGTTACTGCACCCAACACTGCAAACAGAAACGAACGCGTGCGATGCGTTCCCTCCCTCAATGTCCCACGCCTGAGCTGCGCAGTCACTGGAATGTGGCGACACGTGTCGCGTCCAAGTTTGTCAGACAGCGCCTTGTACAAGGTTCTCTGCACGGGCGCGATTTTTGTTGCCGACGAATGACTGACCAACGCGACCCTATGCTTGTGTTCGATGATTTCTTCGACGGCCCCAGCAAAGGAATCCAGGCCGCCGGAAAACATTAGGATGCGGTGTGGTTCCCATGAGCTTTCCGGACCAAACTTGAAGAAGCGAGAACGCTCTGCGTCAGGCTCATCTTTGGCTAAGAAGGAGAACTCAAAACGGTCTCCCGAGAGAAACATCAACGTTTCTTCCAAAGCCAGTAATACGCTCTCTTGGTACCAGAAACCCGGATCGCGGACCGGCATTTCAACAAGAAACCGTCTGTGCCATTTTTTGCCCATTTTCTGATCCGCCGAACCTCCGCGGCTGACGGCGGCATCCGCGCAATAGACAAGGGCGGCAATCTCCAGCAAATCGAGCGCACGGGCCTGCAACCCCTCCACCAACTGCCGGTTTAGTTGTCCAATGCGCAGCGTCATCCCGCCTTCCCGACCATCAATGTCGAGGCGTAAGACTTCATCACCGCCACTTTTTGTTAGAGGCGGCAACCATCTGACATTAGCTTCAGGCAACGGCCCGGCGTCGCCCAAATTCTGAGCGCATTTTTTTGAACGCGTAAGCTGTGAACTTGTCTATTGTATCACGATCAAGTGCTTGTTTCTGCCAGACGGTCTTGCCGTACCAACCGCCCGCATACTCTTCGACAATTTTTGAAACTTCAAAGGTGTGCTGGGAGAGCGCCTGCTGGAAAGCAACACGCTGTGCGTCGGTAGAAAAGCGTCGGTCCTCGCCGGTATGATTGGCGAGTTCCCGGCTAAGGTAATAGTCCAGAGAGCGGTAAGTTAGCCGGGCAAAGAAATCCCGCGCGAGCCTCGCAAATTCATCTCCCGAGGCAAAACTCGCAAGTGTCCTACGGATTTCCTGCGGTGTCGGTTCAAACAGGGTTGGCAACCGGTCGCGCAGCTGAATGGACAGGCTTTCCAGCAGCGCGGCCTTCGCCAATTCTCCTGCATCGGAAGATCCTCGGAGATCGAAGCTGTTGCGATCAACGGCACGATCCAAACCGGCCAGCAAGCCGGTCACTGAACTGAGTTCCGACGTCGCAATGCCCAAGTCAGCCAAAGTGTCCTCGAAGCCCGGAGCCCTTGCAAGCAAAGGCAGCCTCACGAGGAGATCACTTACAAACTGAAACCTAGGGTCACGACTCGCCAGTGCGAGATCGCTCTCGGATGCATCCGCTGCGGCCTCGGCGATCTCTTCGACTGACGCATCGGTTGCGATCAGATCAACGACCTCGCGCCACTTCTTGGACCGAGGCAACGTGCCAAGCCTGATGTGTCCCATCAGCTCCTCCCTTGCCTACAGAGTCATGCAGCCCTCGGGCGAAAGTAAAGGGAAAAATGAGCGCAGCCGCTTACCCTGTGCTTACCGGAAAGGAGCGTCTGGCACGAGATCGCCTCGTAAGTCTTTGAAAACAGTGGTGAGCCGTGCAGGATTCGAACCTGCGACCCACTGATTAAAAGTCAGTTGCTCTACCAACTGAGCTAACGGCCCACTCTTTTGCTGGATCTTGTCGATCCGTGGCGCTCTTTAAGTCATTTTCCCGACCGGGTTCAAGACCTTATTTGCACCTCGTATCGCCAGAGTAATCAGTGTTTCCGGCGACCCGATAGGCGGCCTAATTAGGCAGGTGGCGCTGGGGGGTCAACCCCCTTTTTTAAGGAATCTGCGTCGCAGGGTGGATTCCTTTCGGGTGCAGGGTTATATGCGCGCCATGCAAGGATTACAGAACACTGGTTTGCCCTTCATGAAGATGCACGGGCTGGGCAATGACTTTGTCATTGTGGACGCGCGCGCGTCTGCCGCGTGGATTAGTCCGGCACTTGCGCGGGGAATCGGGCACCGTCAATTCGGAGTCGGGTTCGATCAGCTCGCCGTCATCGAGAACGGCGAAGCGGATGCACACTTGGTGTTCTACAACTCGGACGGATCCACCTCGGCTGCGTGTGGAAATGCCACCCGTTGCATCGCCCGGTTCCTGATGGAGGAATCGGATAGATCCGACCTGACACTGACGACAGAACGCGGCACTCTTTACGCCAAGGACGCCGGAGACGGCCTGACCTCGGTCAATATGGGGCACCCCCAACTAAATTGGAACGAGGTTCCGTTGTCTGAGGAAGTCGACACACTGGAACTGCCCATCGAGGGAGCGCCGACGGCCACCGGGATGGGCAATCCGCATTGCACCTTTTTTGTCGACGATGCCGAAGCCATCCCTCTGACCGAGTTTGGTTCGCGTTACGAGCACCATCCGCTCTATCCTGAGCGTACCAATGTCCAAATTGCGCAGATCATTGCACCGGACCACATCCGCATGCGCGTGTGGGAGCGTGGCGTAGGCATCACCCTGGCTTCGGGATCATCCTCATGCGCCACGGCCGTTGCTGCTGCGCGTCGCGGCCTGACTGGGCGCAAAATACAAATTGAGCTGGACGGCGGGACGATCTGGATCGACTGGCGCGACGATGGCGTTTGGATGACCGGGCCCACTTGTCACGTGTTCTCGGGCACACTGACACCGGAATTTTTGGAATCACTGGCATGAGCGCGCCGAAGTTCACCACCCTGGGCTGCCGCCTGAACGCCTATGAGACCGAGGCGATGAAAGAGCTGTCGGCGCAGGCCGGACTCACCGACGCGGTGATCGTGAACACCTGCGCCGTCACGGCAGAAGCGGTGCGCAAAGCCCGGCAAGAGATTCGTAAGCTACGGCGGGAAAATCCTGACGCGCGGCTGATCGTGACAGGCTGTGCGGCCCAGACCGAGCCTGACACCTTTGCTCGAATGGATGAGGTCGACGCGGTCATTGGCAATACCGAGAAGATGCAGCCCGAGACCTGGAAAGGCATGGCGGCGGACTTTATCGGCCAGACCGAGACGGTGCAGGTCGATGACATCATGTCCGTCACCGAAACCGCAGGCCACCTGATCGACGGTTTTGGCACCCGATCGCGCGCCTATGTTCAGGTCCAAAACGGCTGTGACCATCGCTGCACTTTCTGCATTATCCCCTACGGCCGTGGAAACTCGCGCAGCGTCCCAGCAGGTGTTGTGGTGGATCAGATCAAGCGGCTGGTGGATCGGGGCTATAACGAAGTCGTCCTGACCGGCGTTGATCTGACCTCGTGGGGCGCCGATCTACCGGCGCAACCCAAGCTGGGTGATCTGGTGATGCGCATTCTGAAACTGGTGCCCGATCTGCCACGCCTGCGGATCAGCTCGATCGACTCGATCGAAGTGGATGAGAATCTGATGCAGGCCATCGCGACAGAATCTCGCCTGATGCCGCATCTGCACTTGTCCTTGCAGCACGGCGACGATCTGATCCTGAAGCGGATGAAACGACGTCACCTGCGCGATGACGCCATCCGCTTTACTGAAGAAGCCCGTAAACTGCGCCCCGAGATGACCTTTGGCGCTGATATCATCGCAGGCTTCCCAACCGAAACGGATGTTCATTTCGAAAACTCGCTGAAACTGGTGACGGATTGCGATCTGACCTGGCTGCACGTGTTCCCTTATTCCAAACGCGACGGCACGCCGGCCGCCCGCATACCGCAGCAGGTGAACGGGAACATCATCAGGGACCGTGCCGCCCGCCTGCGCGCGGCCGGAGAGGCGCAGGTCACAAAACACCTGCAGACCCAAATTGGCAAAACCCATCACATCCTGATGGAAAACCCGCATATGGGCCGCACCGAACAATTCACCGAGGTCGCTTTTGAGGCACTACAGGCCGAAGGGCAGATTGTCACGGCAACAATCACAGGTGCCACTGGCACGCAACTAACAGCCTGATCCGTCCTTCATCTGGCCCCCTGACCGATTGCAACAAAAAAACCCCCGCAGCCGGTGGCGCGGGGGTTCAAACATTGCGGGGCTGTGAAACTCAGTCTCGTTTCTTGCCTTTGACACCTGCCCACAGGCGCTTGTTCACAAGGTACAGAAGCACCGACAACAGCGACAGGAACAGCACGCCGACGAAGCCCGAGTACTTGCGCTCCATCATTTTTGGCTCGGCAGTCCACATCAGGAAGGCTGCGATGTCTTCGGACAAGGCTTCGACAGTGGCCGGGTGGCCATCGGCGAATTCAACCTGATCTTCGGACAGCGGGGGCGCCATCGAAATCCAGCCTCCGGGGAAGGCCTTGTTCTCATACAGGATGGTGCCTGCTTCTTCTTTTTCTTCACCGGTATAGCCGTCCAGCAGCGAGGCGATGTATTCCGCGCCACCCATGCCTTTGAAGAACTGGTTGATGCCCAGACCATAAGGCCCGTGGAACCCGGCGCGGGCCTTGGCCATCAGGCTCAGGTCCGGTGCGCCAACACCGTCATTGACCGGGAAGTGATCGGTCGGGATTGCCGGACGGAAATCGTCCAGCTCGGGATCGAACACTTCGAAGTTGTCTGCCGAGTAGGCGATGACTTCTTCTTCCGAATAGCCCAGCGCTTCGAGATCACGCAGAGGCACATAGCGCAGGCCGTGGCAGGCTGCGCAGACCTCGGTATAGATCTGTAGGCCACGCTGCAGCTGGTTTTGATCCCAGGTGCCAAAGGGGCCTTCAAACGAGAAGTGGAAGTCTTCGATGTGCTGCTCGCCCCCACCTGCTGCGAAGGACGCAGCAGGGGTAAGGGCCAAAGCAAACGCGGCACCGATTGCAAGTTTCTTGAACATGTTTCCGGTCCCTCTTCTTACTCGGCCGGCGTGGCGTCGGCGTCAGCCTTGCCATAATGCGCGTTGAAGTCTTCTTCGATGGTCTCTGGCTGTGGCAGCGGTTTTTCAATGACACCCAAGATCGGCAGGATCACGAAGAAATAGGCGAACCAGTAGGCGGATGCGATCAGCGAGAAGGTCGCATAGGGCTCTTCCGCGGGCATCGCACCCAGCCACATCAGGGCAAAGAAGTCGATGATCAGCAGGTAGAACCACCATTTGAACATCGGGCGGTATTTGCCCGAACGCACGGTCGACGTGTCCAGCCAGGGCGCCAGCGCCATTGCCAGGATCGCACCGAACATCGCAATCACGCCAAAGAACTTGGCGTCGACGATGCCGCCGGTGATGAAGCTGGCGAATTGCACAACCCAGACCTCACCGGTGAAGGCGCGCAAGATCGCGTAGAACGGCAGGAAGTACCATTCGGGCACGATGTGCGCAGGCGTGACCAGCGGGTTGGCTTCGATGTAGTTGTCCGGGTGGCCCAGATAGTTCGGCATGTAGCCGACGATGGCCCAGAACACGACCAGGATCACGGCCAGCGCGAACAGGTCCTTGATCACAAAGTACGGCCAGAATGGCAGGGTGTCTTTCTCGGCATCTGCTTTCGACGTGCGGCGAACTTCAACACCTGTGGGGTTGTTGTTGCCGGTGGTGTGGAATGCCCAGATATGCACGATGACCAGAGCCGCGATAACGAACGGCAGCAGATAGTGCAGCGAGAAGAAGCGGTTCAGCGTGGCATTGTCCACCGCGGGTCCGCCCAGCAGCCAGGTCTGGATTGCGTCACCCACAAACGGGATCGCGCCAAACAGGCCGGTGATCACGGTCGCACCCCAGAAGGACATCTGACCCCAGGGCAGAACATAGCCCATGAAGGCAGTACCCATCATCATCAGATAGATAAGCATACCGATGATCCACGTGATCTCACGCGGGGCTTTGTACGAACCGTAGAAAAGGCCGCGGAAGATGTGGATGTAAACCGCAACAAAGAACAGCGACGCGCCGTTCATGTGAATGTAGCGCAGCATATAGCCGCCATTCACGTTGCGCATGATGTGTTCGATGCTGGCAAAGGCCAGATCGACATGCGGGGTGTAGTGCATCACCAGAACGATACCGGTGACAATCTGCAACGCCAGGCAGAACGCCAGGACGATGCCCCAGATCCACCACCAGTTCAGGTTCTTGGGGGTGGGGATCATGATGGTGTCGTAAATCAGGCCGACGATGGGCAAGCGGCTGTTCAGCCACTTCTCGCCGTTTGTCTTCGGCTCGTAATGATCGTGGGGAATTCCGGACATAAGTTTGGGTCTCCCTTAGCCGAGTTTGATGGTGCTGGCGTCGGTCCACTCTGCAGGCGGAACGGGCAGGTTTTCAGGCGCGGGGCCCTTACGAATACGTCCGGCCAGATCGTAGTGCGATCCGTGGCAGGGGCAGAACCAGCCGCCAAAGTCGCCAGCATCGCCCAGCGGCACACAGCCAAGGTGCGTACATACGCCCATCTGAACGATCCAAGCGCCCGGTGCTTCGCCCTCGGGCGACGGCATCACGCGGTTGGCGTCGGTCGCAGGAGCATCCGCGTTCAGGTTGAAGTTGCGGGCCAGCGGATCAGGCAGTGCGTCGACGCCGTCGGCGTCCTGTTCCTGTGCTTCTTGAATTTCGGCACCTGTGCGGTGGCGAACAAACACCGGTTTACCCAGCCATTTCACGGTCAGCTGCGTACCGGGTTCAACGCCGCTCACATCCACGCGGATCGAGGACAGCGCCTGAACGTCTGCCGAAGGGTTCATTTGATTGATCAGGGGCCATACGGCTGCACCCGTCGCGACGACACCTGCGCCGCCTGCGACGTAGTAGAGGAAATCTCTGCGGGTGCCTTCGTGGTCTTCTGCGTGGGACACGAGGTTTTCTCCGATTCCGGCGCCCGGGGGTAACCCGAGCAAACATGCATCAGCACCGCATCAAAGCGGCGTCTCATCGCGGCTATCTATCCGGGAGAATTCGGTTCGTCCAGCGGTCATAGGCGCGCAGTGCGCCACAACAGGGCATTCATGTCACAACGAGGGGCGAAAGTTTCAAGATACGGACCTGTTTTTTGGCAAAAAACACTCCGATCCCCCGACTTTTCCATATGTGATTCGATTCGTTTTGACAGGGTAGAACGGTGCCAAACAGACCCAGCCCCACAATGATTTACAGAATACCGGTCCCCGTAGCTTGAATTTTTCACCATATTCGAGAATATTCCCTTATATGGGAAAACCTATAGAAACCACGTCTGACAAACTGGCCTCGCATTTGCGTGGATTGCGAGAGCAGTACAGCATGACCCTCGATACTTTGGCTGGAAGAACCGGGTTAAGCCGCGCCACCCTGTCGCGGATCGAGAAAAACGAAGTCAGCCCAACCGCCGAGACGCTAGGCCGTCTGGCATCAGTCTATGCAGTGCCGATCTCGCAGCTACTTGCCCCGCTGGAGCAAGGTTTCCAGCCGATCGTCCGGCGGCACGACCAGCCGTTCTGGACGGATCGTGAGCACGGGTTTCAACGTCGCAGCGTTTCGCCCCCCAGCGGGCAACTTTCGGTTGAATTGATCGAAGGAACCCTGACCGCGCGGCAGCGCATTGCCTATGATGCGCCCGCAGTTCCGGGGCAAGAGCATCACCTGTATGTCCTGTCCGGGCAGATCGAAATCACGGTCGAGGGGAAAGCGTATGACCTTCGACAAGGGGATTGCCTGCGGTACATTTTGTTTGGCGAGACCGTATTTGAAACGACCCATGGTCCCTGCACTTACGTGATCGCATTGTCATGACCGTTCAGACACCCAACGTCGCCCGCCTTACCCCGGCGGATATCGACAACAATCTGACAGACCTGTGCCGCACGCTTGTTGACAGCGTTGCCGACGGTGCCGCGATCAGCTTCATGATACCGCTCGACCATGAAAGCGCCGCGCGGTTCTGGACGGATGACGTCAAACCCTCTGTCGAAACTGGCGAGCGGCACTTGTTTGGCGCATTTTATCAGCGTCGCCTGATCGGTACGGTCCAACTGTTGCTTGCCATGCCCCCAAATCAGCCCCACCGGGCAGAAATCTCGAAGATGATCGTTCACCCCGATGCCAGACGTCGCGGTTTGGGCAGGGCCTTGATGCAAGAGGCCCTGAAATCCGCACAAGAAGCCGGGAAGACACTCATCACACTAGACACGCGCACCGGAGACGTCTCGGAATCCCTTTACAGGTCTGACGGATTCCAACCGGCAGGTGTCATCCCCGATTTCGCATTCGACCCGGACGGAATATCCCGTCACGCGACGACCTATATGTACCGATACCTTTGACTTAAGCTCGAATTTACGGTGACGCCCGACGTAGCAAGACGCGCCTTTTCTGAAGGGCATATCGATGTAGAAAATCTGAGTTAAAAATAGATATTTTACAAAGGCTTAGTCGCGTCTGATTTCGATTGAACTTTGGACGCAAATGATCGAAATGCGGGAAATCCCAATCTCTGCAGGACGTCCCCAATGTCAAAGCTCTTTGCAACTATTCTGACCGTCACACTAGCCGTTTCCTCTCAGGCGACAGCGGCCGGTGATCCGGCGAAAGGCGAGAAACTCTACAATCGCTGCTCTTCGTGCCACGCAATCATCAAAGATGGCCAAGTTCTGGTCAAAGGCGGCATCACTGGCCCGAATCTGTACGGCGTCGTGGGGCGCGTCGCCGGAACAGAATCGGACTACCTGAACGGAAGCGCGCGTTTGCCCGTCGGAATGTTCACTGACGACATGATCCGCGCCGGTCAGGAAGGGCTGGTCTGGACGCAAGAGAACATCGCCACGTATTCCAAAAACCCGATCGCATTCATCCAGGAATACCTGGATGACGAAACCGCGCGCCCAAACATGAGCGTCAAACTGAAAAAGGGCGCCGATGACATCGCGGCCTATCTGGCGACGTTCAACGAGTGATGACTGCCGCTGGCCGTTCTGCCGTCAGAGCAGCCAGCGCATTAATCCCCGATCAGGCCGGCGGTTGCGTTGCGACCATGCTGGGACGCTCGGCAAACTTCTCGTACCAGGCGGCCAGCACGTCATTTCCCTTGCGCCACCCGCGCGCATCGTGACGGAAATCGACATAGCCCAGCGCGCAGGCCACTGCGACTTGCCCCATATCCAACGGTCCCGACAGATGCGCCATCCACCGCTGGTTCAACGCGGCGCAGGCGCGTTCTATCTTGTCCCATTGCGCATCGGCCCAGCCCTCCCATTGCTTGTCTTCGGGCCGCATCCGAGCCTCATAGGTGATCAGCAATGCCGCATCCAGAATACCATCCGCCAGCGCCTCGAGCGTCAGCACATCCCAATGCCGGGCACCGTCCTGATAAAGACCTGCCTGCGCGCGCGCGTCCAGAAACGCGCAGATAACACGGCTGTCGAACAGGGTCGGTCCATCTGGGCGCTCTAACGCGGGCACCTTTGTCAGCGGAGCCTTGGCCAATAGCGGCTCGGCCGGGGACATTGGCGTTGTTGCAACATTCAGCAGTTCGACATCCTGTAATTGGTCTGTTTCATACAACAAAACCATAACCTTACGGACATAGGGCGAAGTGGGGCTGAAATAGAGTTTCATTAGTGATCTCCCTGAATTGCCGGAACTCTACAGCACCATTTGCAAAACAAAACCCGTCAATTGGTGTGCCACCCTCACCCTCTCATCAACTTTTGCAGAGCATCAAGCTCGGACCCGATCCCGTCGTTTGCGATATGTTCTGCCGCGCTCAGGCGGACTGCATCGGGCTTGTTCTGGTTTAGCTTCCAGGTGCCTTGAATGTCGTCAATGCGAAACTGAAACGGCACGACCATACGCATCATCTTATCCAACGCGTCCGAACTCATCTTGCCGGTGGTCCAAGGGGGTTTGGGCAGCAAGCGTGCCTCATAAAAGGCGGACTGGCGATTTAACAGGTCCAGCAACTCTTCTTGCGGGCGCTGTTCCAACTGACCGATCAGATGCACAGCGACATAGTTCCATGTCGGAACCTGATCGTCGATCCCGTACCAATCCGGCGACACGTAGCCATCTGGCCCGGTGACAGCGATTCTGGCTGGTTTAGGGTCTTTCAGCATGCGGACGATCGAGTTCGATCGGACAAGATGCAGCTCGGCCAGCGTGCCATCCTCAGACAGCAGAAACGGCACGTGGCTAATCAGCGGTGCCTCATCCGTCGACACCGCAAGAACCCCGAACGCTCGGTCACGCGCAAAGGCGATGTGGCGCGCAGTCTCTTCTGCGCGGAAGGCTGGATTGGGGTGCATGGCTGTCCTCCTGCGAAATCTCTTGCAGAACCGGCCGCACCTTGGCAAGGTCCGCCCGTTCTCAGGGCGGGGTGAAATTCCCCACCGGCGGTATGCGGGCGATGGTCCGTAAGCCCGCGAGCGGCTCCGGTGTGCGGAGTGTCAGCAGATCTGGTGAGATGCCAGAGCCGACGGTTAAAGTCCGGATGAAAGAGAACGTGCAGCGCGTCGGCCCTAGCTTGCGCCTGCCCGTGATCGCCTTGGGTGACGTGTCTGTTGCGAAAGGAGATCATGATGACACACACCCGCTATGCTTTTGTAAAAGCCAACTGGCATTCCGATATCGTTGATCAAGCCCTAGAAGGGTTTCTGGAACTCATCCCCGCCGATCAGGTTGACGTTTTTGACGTCCCCGGCGCGTTCGAAATGCCGCTGCTGGCCCGCGATCTGGCCCAGACCGGTCACTACGCCGCGGTCGCCTGCGCGGCGTTTGTCGTGGATGGCGGTATTTACCGGCACGATTTTGTGGCTCAGGCCGTTGTCGATGGGTTGATGCGTGCTGGCATGGATACAGGGGTACCGGTCCTGTCTGTTTCCTTGACGCCGCACCAGTATCAGGAAACCGATCACCACAATGCTATCTACCGGGCGCATTTTGTAGAGAAAGGCCGCGAAGCCGCTCAAGCCGCGCTGAAAATTGCAGCCACGCGTGCCCAACTGGCCGCGGCAGCATAAGCACGACAGGTTGGGGCAAACACGCCCCAACCGCAAATCCGCTTGAGGCCAATGGCCTTGCCAGCTAATCACGACGCGCAAAGGAGCATGCCCCATGTCAATGAACAGTTTTGGCCACCTTTTCCGCGTCACCACCTGGGGTGAAAGCCACGGGCCCGCGTTGGGTGCGACCGTCGATGGCTGCCCTCCGGGTGTCACAATCGACGAGGCGATGATTCAGCAATGGCTGGACAAGCGCAAACCGGGTCAGAATAAGTTCACCACCCAGCGGCGCGAGCCAGATCAGGTCAAAATCCTGTCGGGCGTGTTCGAAGGGCAAACCACGGGTACTCCGGTGCAGCTGATGATCGAGAACACGGATCAGCGCTCGAAAGACTACGGCGATATCATGGACAAGTTCCGTCCCGGGCACGCCGATATCACCTACTGGCAGAAGTACGGCATCCGCGATTATCGCGGCGGCGGGCGCAGCTCGGCCCGGGAAACCGCATCGCGTGTGGCAGCGGGCGGGCTGGCGCGAGAAGCCATCAAGCAGATCGCACCAAACGTGCAGATTACCGGCTACATGACGCAGATCGGCCCACACAAGATTGACCGAGGCAATTTCGACTGGTCGCAGATCGAACAGAACCCGTTCTGGACCCCGGATGCCCAAGCGGCCAAGGATTGGGCGGCTTACTTGGACGATCTGCGCAAGTCCGGAAACTCGGTTGGCGCGATTGTTGAGGTTGTGGCACGCGGCGTGCCTGCCGGGATCGGCGCGCCGGTATATGCTAAGTTAGACACTGATTTGGCCGCTGCGATGATGTCGATCAACGCGGTGAAAGGCGTTGAGATAGGCGAAGGTATGGCCGCTGCCGAACTGACGGGTGAGGCAAACGCAGACGAGATCTTCATGGGTCAGAACGGCCCTCAATATAGCTCAAACCACTCGGGCGGCATCCTGGGCGGTATCTCGACCGGGCAAGACATCGTCGTGCGCTTTGCGGTCAAGCCAACTTCGTCGATCCTGACGACACGCAAGACCATCACCAAATCCGGCGAAGAAACCGAGATCATCACCAAAGGCCGCCACGACCCCTGCGTCGGTATCCGCGCCGTGCCCGTGGGTGAGGCGATGATGGCTTGCGTGATCCTGGACCACCTGCTGCTGCATCGCGGCCAGATCGGAGAGAACCGTGGACGGATCGGCTGATCTGCGCACACGCCTGCGCGCCGTCGTTGCGCAGCGTATGGAAACCGACCCCGCGCATGATCTGGCCCACTTGGACCGGGTCTGGGTGAACGCGCAGGCCATTGCAAACGACCAGACCGACATGCCCGTGCTGCTGGCTGCGGCGTACCTGCATGATCTGGTCAACCTGTCGAAGGACGACCCCGACCGCCACTTGGCATCGCGCCGATCGGCTGAGGAATCAGAGTCTATTCTGGCTAATCTGGTCTATTCCGAGGACCAGATTCAGGCGATCAAACACGCGATTGAAGCGCACAGCTTTTCGGCCAACATTACACCGGAAACGCCCGAGGCCTGCATCTTGCGCGATGCGGACAGGTTGGATGCGCTGGGGGCGATTGGCGTTGCCCGGAACTTCTCGGTTTCCGGCGCGTTGGGACGGTCGCTTTATGATCCGGCGGATCCCTTTGCCGCCAATCGTCCACTGGACGACCTGCATTTTTCGATCGACCACTGGAAGGTCAAACTGCTGGGCTTGCCTGGTGATATGTTGACCGAGGGTGGTCGAGAAATTGCACAGCGCAGAATCGCGCGCATGATCCGGTTTCTGGAAGAGTTCGCCCAAGAGATCGGCAGTCCCCTGCCTGCCGATTGGTCCAATCTGTAAACAACACGTTGATCTTTCCCTACCAAAAGCGCAGGTTCGCGCCGATGGCAAAACCCTTAACATCGCATCGACCTTTGCTGGCCGTCGCTCTGAAAACGAGCGCGGTGTTTCTGTTCACCGTCATGGCGGCGATAGTCAAAGCGCAGTCCGATCACTTCCCACCTGGCGAGATGGTATTTTTCCGATCCCTTTTTGCCATTCCGGTGATTGTCATCTGGCTGATGGCGCGTGGAGAATTGGCGCAAGGGTTCAAAGTCCGTAAACCCTCGGGCCATTTTTGGCGCGGCGTGCTGGGCACCACGGCGATGGGGCTTACTTTCACCGGCCTTGGCTTGATCCCGCTGCCCGAAGCCACAGCGATTGGCTATGCCACCCCGATTTTCACCCTGATCCTTGCCGCGGTAATGCTAGGCGAACGCATCCGAAGAATCAGAATCGCCGCCGTTTCCATCGGGCTGTTGGGTGTCCTGATCATGATCTGGCCCAGACTGGGTGGCAACAACATGGAAGCTGCCGCCACCTTCGGCGCAATGTGTATTCTGGGTGCGACCGTTGCACGGGCCTTTGTGCAGATCCACATCCGGCAGTTGGTGCAGGTCGACCATCCTGCGGCCATTGTCTTCTATTTCTCGATGACGGCGACCATCCTGTCCGGGCTGACCATCTTTTGGGGGTGGGTCATGCCGACATGGGAACAGGCGGGCTTTTTGATTCTGGCTGGTCTGATCGGAGGTGTTGCCCAGATTCTGGTGACTTCGTCCTATCGCTTTGGGCAGGCTTCGATGCTGGCGCCCTACGATTATACCTCGATGCTGTTTGCAATCGTCATCGGTTATGTCTGGTTCAGTGAACTGCCAACGCTGGTCATGCTGGCCGGTGCGGCGCTGGTGATTGTCGGTAACGTCGTGGTGATCTGGCGCGAACATCAACTGGGCTTGGAGCGCGGCAAGGCACGCGCGGTCACGGATCCCAAAGCCTGACCTTTACCTTTGCAGAACTTCCCCTAGGGTGTGCCCAACACAAGATGAGGGTTTCCCATGAGCGACGCGCAGGATCACAAGGAAAAGATGCAAAAGGTGCAGGCCCAGCACCGCAAGAAAGTGTCCGAGGCAGTTGATCCGGACCGCGGGCTGGTACTTATCAACACTGGCAAGGGTAAGGGTAAGTCCTCGGCCGCGTTCGGGGTCGTGATCCGTGCGCTGGGTTGGGGTCAGAAGGTCGCCGTTGTTCAATTCATCAAGGGTAAATGGAAAACCGGCGAGCGTCGCTTCTTTGAAGAACGCGATCTGGTGACATGGCACACAATGGGTGAAGGCTTCACCTGGGATACTCAGGACCGCGAGCGTGACATCGCCGCCGCAAACTCTGCCTTTGACAAGGCACGCGCCCTCATGTCCAGCGGCGAATACGATCTGGTCGTGCTGGACGAGATCAACATCGCGCTTCGCTACGAATACCTGTCGGTCGAACAGGTGATCGATGGGCTGAAAGAACGGTCTGACAAGACCAGCGTGTTCCTGACGGGTCGGGATGCGCCACAGGCGCTTCGCGATTATGCCGATCTGGTCACCGAAATGACCGAGGAAAAGCACCCGTTTCAGGCCGGAATCAAAGCCCAGCGCGGCGTGGATTTCTGAACATCAGAGTCTAAACAGCCCCCTCAGGGGCTGTTACGCAGGCGGGTTTTCGTTGAGAAACCTTACCGATCCGCGTCGGCAGGCGGCGCTGTCCGGCAACGGTTGTGCAGCTCCGTCGCCCTGGGCTGACTTGGGTTTATCGACATAGGCGCAATAATCGTCGTCACAGCAACATCCGCAAGCGGTGGCCGCTTCGTGCCGTGCCATGATTTCGTCAAGTGAGTCACCCATCGTCATTTCCTGTTGCGCGTGTCGTTTCCGAGGCGGTGGCGCGCTCTCACCAGGCTATACGCTAAGCCCGCAGACCGCCTCGAAACCCCGTGCTGGATGATAGCACATCTGGCCTTAATCTTTATCTGATTATTTTTGTCGGAATTTGCAAGATCAAAAAAACACATCCTGAGTAACCCCGAAGTTAACTGGCTTGGAGCGGAACTATTTCAGGCGTTTTGAGGAAACCAATTTCCTAAATTCTTACTTATTAGGCTCACATATGTTGATACACAGCGCGAACAAACAGATCAGCAAGCCGCCTGTCGGTGGGACAAGCGGCTTTGGTTTTTTGAGAATTCACCTTGTTGCGATGCATCCAAGGTGCGTCAGGTTCAAGCCGTAACACCCTGCTCTGGCGCGCTAAGCGAGATGACGGCGACCACCGCAGCCCCGTTCAGCCAGTAAAAGATCGCATCCATTCCCGAAAACCCAAATAGGCTGGGCGCGGCCAGGAAAACGACGCCGACCAGAAGATCGACCGCCAAGTGAAAGTTGTAGGGAAGAATGCGCCAGATCCCCAAATGGTGATCCGTCAACACCGTCAGGACAAACGCCGCGACGCCGGTGACCACCGACAGCCACAACGCCATCGGGTTGGATTGCCCCAGTCCAAGCAAAAAGGGCAGCCCCATCAGCGCAAAGGCAACAGGGTAGTCCAGACAGGCGTGAATATTGCGGGTGACAAAGCGGAGAGACATGAGAGTTCCTTTCCTGATATGGGATGACCTCAAACTAGGAAAGAAACTCCGAACGTTTAATTCTGGATCGTTCGTGAAACGTTGCAGATCGTCCAGAGTTTCAATTCGATCAGTGCATTGATCGATAGGCGGCTGGCGATACGCCAACCTGCTTTTTGAACACCCGCGAAAAGGCGGCTTCCGAGGCATAGCCGACCTCGGCCGCGGCATCGGCCACGTTCCAGCGGGCCTCAGTCAATCCGTGACACGCAATCTGCATGCGCCAATCGGTCAGATACTGCATGGGCGTTGTCCCCATCTTGTCTGCGAATAGCTGTGCGAACGCAGTGCGAGACATTCCGGCCTCACGTGCTAGGGACTCGACGCTCCACTCTTGCGCGGGCGAATGGTGAAACGCAGTCAATGCACGCGAAATGCGGGAATCGGCGAACCCGGCAAGCGCGGTTTCGCTGGGGCTTTGATGTTCAAGATGGGCCCGAATGGCCTGCGCAAACAGGACCTCGGACAGTTTCAACGCTATGAGGTCACCACCGATCCGCGCGCCGTTGATCTCGGACCCGATCATACGCAGGGTGGCTTCGATCCAAGCCCCGGCTTCTTCGCCATAGTTTTCGATCAGGATGTACGGGGGAAGCCGGTCAATCAGCATATGCCCGGTTCCCTGTCGCCCCGGAGGTCCGGTGAAAGAGAAATGACCGCAGATCAATTGCGTATCGCGGCTTTTGTCTTCGCCGCCATAAATCAAAACCCCGTCGCCTTTGTACCCGGCCTCTTCCAACACCTGTTCAAGCGGCAGGGCATCCAGCGGTTGAACCTCATTGCACAGTAACGCATGGGCGGATCCGTGCGGGATCACGATCAGGTCGCCTTGCTTCAATCGCAAGGTTTGCCCTGTGTTAGAGACGAATACTTTCAGCTCTCCGCGTTGTACAAAGTGAAATCTGGCCACATTTTGATAGGCCGGTACCTGTATGCCAAAGGGCGGTGTGAAAGAGGTTCGAAAGTAAAACGTGCCCTTCAACGACAGGCGGGTAAGTATATCGCTAAGCAGATCCAACATTGGATTAAGATAGCCGCGGCTGCGCGTTCGTCCACCCGCGCGGACGATCTGCAATTCTTTATGAACAAGCGGCAATAAAAAAGCCCCCGCGATAGCGCGAGGGCTTCTGTCAATGCATCTGAGTGTTATCAGGCGCGGACAAGCGCCTCATAATCGGCGGCGATCTCGCGGGTCAGGTCTCCGACCTCAAACGTATAATCGCCGATCTGGCCCACCGGGGTCACCTCGGCTGCGGTGCCGGTCAGCCAGCACTGCTCGAAATCCGCCATTTCCTCGGGCTTGATGCGGCGCTCGTGAACGGTGATGCCTTTGTCTTTCAGCATCTGAATGACGGTCTGACGGGTGATCCCGTTCAGGAAGCAATCGGCCAGAGGTGTATGAACCTCACCATCTTTTACGAAGAACACGTTTGCGCCTGTCGCCTCGGCCACGTAACCGCGCCAATCCATGAACAGCGCGTCCGAGCAGCCCTTGGCCTCGGCCTTATGTTTCGAGATGGTGCAGATCATGTACAGACCCGCTGCCTTGGCGTGCACCGGGATGGTTTCCGGGCTGGGGCGCTTCCATTCCGCGATATCCAGCTTGGCGCCCTGCATCTTGGCGTCGCCGTAATAGGCGCCCCAGGGCCAGACCGCGACGGCCATCCGGACCGGGTTCTTGGCCGATGCCACACCCATGTCTTCCCCCGAGCCACGCCAGACCAGCGCACGGACATAGGCGTCCTGCAAGCCGCTGGCTTTCAGTGCTTCTTCCTTGGCGGCCTCGATATCGTCCACCGAAAAGGGCATCGGCATGTCTAGCGCTTCGGCCGAGGCAATTAGGCGCTCAGAATGTTCGCGACTTTTGAAAATCTTGCCGTTATAAGCACGCTCACCTTCGAACACCGAAGACGCATAGTGCATCGCATGGGTCAGGATGTGCACATTGGCTTCGCGCCAGGGCACCAGTTTGCCATCCAACCAGATGACACCGTCACGATCATCATACCCCGCCATGCGAAACCTCCTGACCTGGGAAAAATTTCCGATTATTGCGCTGATTAAGTCCGTTTCGGACATAAAGTTACGCAAAAACTGCGATTCGATACCTGTCCACTCTTGGAATGTCAATAACGCTGACATAAACTCGGAACGAGTAACGAATGAGGCATACTATGTCGGATACCCGCCCCGCCCCAGCCTTTGGTGGCGAGAGCCTGTTGTTTTTGACCGACGAGCAGTTGCGGCAAGGAATTGAGGCGATGTTTTTCGCCTATCGCGGCTTTACAGCAGATCCCGATCGCATATTGACCGAAATGGCCTATGGACGGGCGCATCACCGGGCAATCCACTTCATCAACCGTGCACCGGGGACGACGGTCAATAACCTTCTGGCCATTCTGGGCGTAACAAAACAGTCTCTAAACCGTGTTCTGCGCACGCTGATCGAGGATGGACTTGTGGAAAGCCGGGTCGGATCAGTGGACAAACGTGAAAGACACCTATTTCTGACAGAACAGGGCAAGGCGCTAGAGGCCAAACTGTCTGAGGCGCAGCGCGTCCGAATGCGTGCAGCGTACAAAAAGGCGGGACCCGAGGCTGTGTCGGGGTTTCGTAAAGTGCTTGAAGCGATGATGGATGCTGATATGCGTCATGCCTATACGAAACTGCGGGAAACCACCTCATGAACGAAATGGATGCCCATCTGCTGATCGTCGACGATGACGAGCGCATTCGCGATCTGTTGAAGAAGTTTCTGATGCGGAACGGATTTCTGGTCACGGCTGCACGGGATGCAGCTCATGCACGGCGGGTGCTTTCGGGGTTGGATTTCGACATGATCGTGCTGGACGTGATGATGCCCGGCGAAGATGGGGTCAGCCTGACTAAAGCGCTGCGCGAAACCCATACCACTCCTATCCTGCTGTTAACCGCGCGCGGCGAAACTGAACATCGCATTGCCGGGCTTGAGGCCGGTGCGGATGACTACTTGGCCAAACCGTTCGAGCCAAAAGAGCTGTTGTTGCGGATCAATGCGATCCTGCGGCGGATGCCGGAAACACCTGCGCAGGACGCGACGGCGAAGATACTGCATCTTGGTCCGATCCGGTACGATATCGAACGTGGCGAGATGTGGCAGGGCGAAGACCCGGTGCGCCTGACGGCGACCGAAAGCCAGTTGATGAAAATTTTCTCGGCCCAGCCCGGAGAGCCGATCAGCCGAACCAAACTGGTCGAAGATCTGGGCCGCGACAAGGGTCAGGCGCAGGAACGCGCGGTGGACGTTCAGATCACCCGTCTGCGCCGCAAGATCGAACAAGACCCCAAGCAGCCGCGTTACCTGCAGACCGTCCGCGGGGCCGGATATATGTTGGCGCCAGATTGATTTAGCCGCGGCGCGGCGCTTTCTTGCCTTCGGCGAGGATATTTTTGGCCAGATGAAGATGGGATCCCGATGACAACCGCCCTTTTGACACACGCTGATTGCCTTGATCATGTGACCCCGCAAGGTCACCCTGAGAGGGTGGCGCGATTAGAGCATATTCTGCATGCGTTAGAAGGCTTGGAATTGATACGTGTAACCGCCCCTTTGGCGGCGGATGACGACTTGCTGCGCGTGCATCCGGAAAGCCATATCCGTGAAATTCGAAATAGCAGGCCATCCGATGGCTTCAAACAGATTGACGGCGACACCTTCATGTCGCCGGGGTCGGTCGATGCAGCCTATCGCGCTGCCGGGGCGGTCGTGCGCGCAGTAGACATGGTTTTGGGCGGCGAAGCCTCGAATGCGTTTTGCGCCATCCGCCCGCCCGGTCACCATGCCGAGACCGAAACGGCAATGGGGTTCTGCCTGTTTGGAAACGCCGCGCTGGCTGCCAAACACGCATTGGATCATCATGGATTGAAGCGCGTAGCTGTCGTTGATTTCGACGTTCACCACGGAAACGGCACGCAGGATCTGCTGTGGGATGAAAGACGTGCACTGGTGATCACCAGCCAGCAAATGCCGCTGTGGCCTGGATCGGGGCGCCCGGATGAAACCGGCGCTTATGAGACCGTTTTGAACATCCCGCTGGCACCCGGCACTGGTGGGGCCGAGATGCGGACAGCTTACGAGACGCAAGCCTTCCCGAGGTTGCGCGCATTCAAGCCGGAACTGATCATCATCTCGGCAGGTTTTGATGCGCATCAGGACGATCCGCTGGCCAACTTGAACTGGTCTACAGGCGATTTTGCTTGGGTTACAGCCGAGCTGTGCAAGATCGCCGATGAGCTGTGTGAAGGTCGTATCGTCTCGACTTTGGAGGGCGGGTATGATCTGAACGCCCTTGCCGAGGCCACTCGTGCCCATGTGGAAGAACTGATGAAGGCAGCCCGATGACCGATACTCCTGTTGATCAGATGACATTCGAACAAGCGATGAAAGAGCTTGAGGCCGTTGTCGGCCAGTTGGAGCGTGGGGACGTGGCGCTGGATAAGTCCATTGCATTGTATGAGCGCGGTGCCGCGTTGAAGAAACGCTGCGAAGACGAATTGAAGCGGGCTGAAGAAAAGGTCGCAGCCATTACTTTGGATGCCAATGGGCAGCCAACCGGGACGACGCCTGTCGAAGGTCAGTAAATGTTCAAGGAAATTCTGGCGCAGGATGCCGCGCGGATTCAGGCTCAGTTCGATCTGGTCCTGAGCGCGCTGGACGAATTGGATGTTACCCGGGCGATGGCCTACACCACGCAGGGCGGCAAGCGATTGCGTGGGTTTCTCGTGCTGGAAAGCGCGCGGATGCATGGCATCGACTCAACACAGGCAATCTGGCCTGCGACAGGCATCGAAGCCCTGCACGCCTATTCGCTGGTCCATGATGACCTTCCCTGCATGGACGATGACGATCTGCGTCGTGGACGTCCGACCGTGCACTTAAAGTGGGACGAAGGCACCGCCGTTCTGGCCGGTGATGCCCTGCAGACATTGGCCTTTGAGCTGTGCACCCGGCCCGAGGTCGGAAATGCAGAGGTTCGTGCTGAATTGGCTCTAACCCTGGCCAAAGCAAGCGGTGCGCAGGGAATGGTGCTGGGGCAAGCGCTGGATATGGCGGCTGAAACAGCGGCCGCGCCCCTGACACTGGAGCAGATCACCACGCTGCAGGCTGGTAAGACCGGGGCGCTGATTGAATGGTCCGCCTGCGCCGGTGCGCGGTTGGCCCAGGCAGATCCCGAACCCTTGCGCCAATATGCCCAGGCGCTTGGCCTTGCTTTTCAGATCGCTGATGACATTCTGGATGTTGAAGGTGATGCCGAGAAGGCCGGCAAACGATTGCAAAAAGATGCCGAGGCAGGCAAGGCCACGTTTGTTTCGCTTTTGGGTCTGAACGCCGCAAAATCCCGCGCTGTAGAACTGGTCGATCAGGCCTGCGCGGCGTTGGATGGATACGGTGCCAAGGCTGAAACCTTGAAGGACGCGGCCCGCTTCGTTATTGCCCGGGACAGCTAAGCCAGGAACGCCAAATGTCTGACCGCCCGAACACGCCCCTGCTGGACCTTGTGAACCGCCCTGCGGATCTCAAGCAGTTTTCGGACGCGCAATTGCATCAGGTGGCGCAGGAGTTGCGGTCCGAGACGATCTCGGCCGTGTCTGTCACCGGTGGGCATCTGGGCGCGGGTCTGGGCGTGGTCGAATTGACGACCGCCCTGCACGCCGTGTTCGACACGCCGCGCGACAAGATCATCTGGGACGTTGGTCATCAGTGCTATCCGCACAAAATCCTGACCGAACGGCGCGACCGTATCCGTACCCTTCGCATGAAGGACGGGCTGAGCGGCTTCACCAAGCGCAGCGAGAGCCCCTATGACCCGTTTGGCGCGGCGCACAGTTCGACCTCGATCAGCGCTGCGTTGGGTTTTGCCGTCGCTCGCGATCTGGGCGGCGTGACACCAGAAGGTCTAGGCGACGCGATTGCCGTGATCGGCGACGGCTCGATGTCTGCCGGCATGGCCTTTGAGGCGATGAACAACGCCGGCCACCTGAAGAAACGCCTGATCGTCATTCTCAATGACAATGAAATGAGCATAGCCCCGCCAGTTGGCGCGCTGTCCAATTACCTGTCACGCATTTATGCGGAAGAACCGTTTCACGACCTGAAAGCCGCCGCCAAAGGTGCGGTGTCTTTGTTGCCGGAACCTTTCCGCGAAGGGGCAAAACGCGCCAAGGAGATGCTCAAGGGCATGGCCGTGGGCGGCACATTGTTTGAGGAGCTGGGCTTTTCCTATCTCGGTCCGATCGACGGGCACGATATGGATCAGCTGTTGCCTGTCCTGCGCACGGTCAAGGCCCGCGCCACTGGCCCGATCCTGATCCACGTGTTGACAAAGAAGGGCAAGGGGTACGCCCCCGCCGAGCAAGCCAGGGACAAAGGTCACGCGACAGCAAAGTTCGACGTAGTAACGGGGGAGCAGAAGAAAGCGCCCTCAAACGCACCATCTTACACGTCGGTCTTTGGCAAAACCCTGGTGGAAGAGGCCGCACGCGATGACAAGATCGTTGCTGTCACGGCCGCGATGCCCGACGGAACCGGGCTGAACCTGTTTGCGGAACGCTATCCGTCGCGCTGTTTCGATGTGGCGATTGCCGAACAACACGGTGTGACCTTCGCCGCCGCTCTGGCTGCGGGGGGGATGAAGCCCTTCTGCGCAATTTATTCCACATTTTTGCAGCGTGGATACGATCAGGTCGTGCATGACGTGGCCATTCAGCGCCTGCCGGTTCGTTTTGCGATCGACCGTGCAGGGTTGGTGGGCGCAGATGGCGCGACCCATGCAGGGTCGTTCGATATCGCCTATTTGTCCAACCTGCCCGGCATCGTGGTCATGGCCGCAGCGGATGAGGCCGAGTTGGTGCATATGGTGGCCACCGCCGTCGCGCATAATGAAGGCCCGATTGCGTTCCGCTATCCTCGCGGCGAAGGTGTCGGCGTCGACTTGCCCGAACGTGGCGAGGTTCTGGAAATCGGCAAAGGCCGGATCATCCAAGAAGGCGCACGGGTCGCACTGTTGTCCTTCGGGACACGGCTGGCCGAAGTGCAGAAAGCGGCCGAAGCTTTGACTGCGCGTGGGATCACCCCCACTATCGCTGATGCTCGATTTGCCAAGCCCTTGGACCACGACCTGATTTTGGATCTGGCCGCCAACCACGAGGCGTTGATCACGATCGAAGAGGGTGCCATCGGCGGCTTTGGCAGCCATGTTGCCCAACTTTTGGCCGATGAAGGCGTCTTTGACCAGGGTCTCAAGTATCGCTCGATGGTTCTGCCTGATACCTTTATCGACCAGGCCAACCCCGCAGATATGTATACAGTAGCGGGCCTGAATGCCGAGCAAATCGAGGCCAAAGTGCTATCCGTTCTGGGTGTAGCAACCATCGGCGAAAAACGCGCCTGAGGCATGAAGCTAGGCAACTGAATTTCACCGTTGTTGGAAAATCTGCAAGCACCGCTTTTGACGGAAATTTCGGGCAGCCGCCGAATTCAGCCGCTTTTGGGTGAGTCCTTGAGAACACAGGAACCGCTTGAGTCCCGGCGCAGCGTTCCCGCTTCCCCGCATTTCTGATAGTAGTAAGAAAAACAAAAACTCCACCCTTGAGCAGGCGGGCGGATGAGAAACATCATGGCAGTTTTGGTCGCGCTTTTTTTGATGAGCGTGGCGGCAAGTTCAAAAGAGATTCAGGTTGGCAATGATCCGGGGGGGCGGATTGTGGATCGCATGGTCCAGATCGAAATCGCCAACCGGACCAACGCGCAATTCCAGATCAACGGGGACTATTGCCACTCTAGTTGCACCATGCTGCTGGGTGCGGACGATGTTTGCGTTTCGCCCGAGACGATCTTTGGCTTTCACGGCCCCCATCACCCAAACCGAACGAAAATGACGGCAGATGAGTTCGACAGGAAAAGCGCGTCACTATCCAGCTACTACCCAAATCCGATCAGAAACTGGTTCATGTCCAAAGTAAGGTTCGCCGGGCCCAATGAGCTTTTTTATGTGACGGGTGAGTACCTGATAAGCCTCGGCGTGCAGGAATGCGCTTAGAAAGCTAGCATCTCAATACCGCGGCTGTTCCCGTCAGGTCATTCGCGCAGGCACACATTGAACTGAAAACAGAGTTCGGTTTTATCCAGAGCCTGATGTCCTGTTCACGGCGGTCGCTGAAACTCGGCTGATAACCACCACTACAGGTTAGTCGGCGTCTTCCATCTTCGTTGCATTGAGTTGCGCGAAAAGCTCGGGCCCGACGCGATCATACAGTTCGATCTGAGTCTCTAGAAAGTCGATATGGCCTTCTTCATCCGACATCAGGCTTTCGAACAATCCCATTGAGACATAGTCTCCGGCCTCTTTGCAGACATCCCGCGCTTCCTTGTAAAGCGCCCGCGCGCTTTGCTCTGCTGCAAGATCGCATTCCAGCGTTTCACGCGGGTTTTCACCGATCCGCAGGGGATCAAGTTTCTGCAGGTTGGGATGCCCTTCCAGAAAGATGATACGTTCAATCAGTTTGTCGGCGTGTTCCATCTCTTCAATGGATTCTTCACGGCTTTTCTTGGC
This sequence comes from Ruegeria sp. CDSB013, assembly GCF_059611165.1. Lineage (NCBI taxonomy): Bacteria > Pseudomonadati > Pseudomonadota > Alphaproteobacteria > Rhodobacterales > Roseobacteraceae > Ruegeria > Ruegeria sp. CDSB013. Next base: position 44,883 of record NZ_JBXWPA010000009.1, read on the forward strand.
CATGCTGCCAAGACCCCAATCGTCTTGCAGGCGATAATGCAACCAGTATTGGCTGACGGCCGTTAGTTCGTGGCGCAGAGCTTTGTTCAGGTATTCAATTACCTTTTTGTCACCTTTCATGATGAAACTCCTTGGCTGTGTCTAAGAACCGGCGTGGAAACAACTTTTTAAGCTGAATGCTACCACCAGAGCGGCTTAACCCAAAACCTTCAAATATCTGTTTTGAAACAGGTATTTGCAAGTTTCCTGACGATTCTCGTTTGAACCAAAACCCGTCACTTGAAAGCGTTTTTCCACCACACTTACGATTCCCTGATACCTGCTTACCGATCGGAAGCATGGCCCTTGCGGATCAAAATCATGCGGGCAAACAGCTCCGGAGATTGAGCTGCGCTAGCATCCGATGATAGCCCGCAGGATCGAACCAAAAGTGAGATACGAGGTAGGCCGCTAGTTTAGCATAACTTTATAGGGGAACGTGGTGCCTCAAGAGGGACTCGAACCCCCGACCTTGTCCTTACGAAGGACCTGCTCTACCAGCTGAGCTATTGAGGCAAACGACGGTTCCCTTAAACCCTCGGGCAGAGGCGTGCAAGTCTCGATGTCCTTGGACGCCTACCGGTGTGTGATAGTGATTCCCGCAACTCAGATCGCTTGAAACCCAATCCATCACCACGCTCCAGCCAGAATATCTCGCCTATTCGGACGCTTACACTCGTCTTCAAGGGTCGTGTAATTTCGATTGACTGGCTTGTCTTATTTTAATATTTCATGAAATATGATAGAACAGATAACAGACCAATTGGCCATCCTGGGTCATCCGCAGCGTATCCTTGTGTTTCGCATGCTCATGCGACGTTTTCCTGACAGCGTCCCGGCAGGAGAGCTGGCGGCGGAACTCGACCTGAAGGCCAGCACCTTGTCGAACTATCTGAACGCGCTTCAGCGTTCAGGGCTGGTCACGCAGGAACGTTCAGGGACGTCGCTGCTCTATTCGATTGAAATGAAAAACGTGCAGCAGATGCTTGATTATCTGATCGTCGATTGCTGTCGCGGTCGCCCTGATATCTGCATGCCATTTTCTCAGGGAAATGAGGCCGCGACAGACCGGAAGTTCAACGTCTTGTTTTTGTGTGTGGGCAATTCTGCCCGGTCGATTTTTGCGGAATCCCTGCTGCGCACCCTGGGGGGTGACCGGTTCAACGTTTACTCGGCTGGTACGCAGCCCACATCCGAGCTCAACCCGATGGCCGTGCAAGTTCTGGACGACAAAGGGCATGACACATCCATCCTGCGGTCCAAGAACATGTCCGAGTTTGCAACCCCCGGCGCGCCCGAGATGGATTTCGTCTTCACGGTCTGCAATCAGGCCGCAAATGAGGAATGCCCCGCTTGGGAAGGCCAGCCAATCAGTGGCCATTGGGGCATACCGGACCCGGTCAGGGCCGAGGGCACGGATGCCGAAAGAAGCCTTGCATTTCAACATGCATATGGCGCGCTCAAGCGCCGGATTGAGGCCTTTACGTCTTTGCCGGTCGAAGGCCTCGACCGGATCGCACTGCAAACTGCTGTTGATGATATCGGCAGGACGCCCACTGAGGACATGAAATGACGACTTATGCTGTGAACGGATTGGGCCGGATGGGAAAACTGGCCTTGAAACCGCTGCTCGACAAAGGCGCAAAGATCGCCTGGATCAATGATGCAGTCGGTGACCCCGAGATGCACGCGCACCTGCTGGAGTTTGACACGGTTCATGGGCGTTGGGATGCCGCGTTCGCGCATGATGCCGACAGCGTTACGATCGACGGCACCCGCCTACCCTTTATCGGCACCAGAGATCTGGCGGAACTACCGCTGAACGGTGTCGATGTGGTGATTGACTGCACCGGTGTTTTCAAGACTCAGGCCAAGCTGGCCCCCTATTTCGAAGCGGGTGTTAAGAAGGTTGTTGTCTCGGCCCCGGTCAAGGATGGCCCGACCGCCAACGTCGTTATGGGCGTGAACGAGGCCACTTATGATCCGGATGTCCACAGCATCGTGACGGCGGCCTCGTGCACCACGAATTGTCTGGCCCCAGTGGTCAAGGTCATCCACGAAAACCTTGGTATTCGCCACGGGTCGATGACCACAATTCACGACGTGACCAACACGCAAACCATCGTGGACCGCCCCGCCAAAGATCTGCGCAGGGCGCGATCTGCTTTGAACTCTCTGATCCCGACCACCACCGGGTCGGCCACGGCAATCACGCTGATCTACCCAGAACTCAAGGGGCGGCTGAACGGCCACGCGGTGAGGGTTCCCTTGCTGAATGCCTCGCTGACCGACTGCGTCTTCGAGGTTGAGCGTGAAACCACGGTCGAAGAGGTCAACGCGCTTTTCAAGGCCGCTGCCGAAGGTGAGTTGAAAGGCATTCTCGGCTATGAGACGCGACCGCTAGTTTCCACCGACTACACCAACGACGAACGGTCCTCGATTGTGGATGCGCCTTCGACCATGGTGGTGAACGGCACGCAGGTGAAGATCTATGCGTGGTACGACAATGAAATGGGTTACGCCCATCGTCTGGTCGACGTTGCCCTGATGGTTGGTGCATCGCTGTGACCCAAAGGCCCGAAGGTATGTCGGCCTATATCACGGTCACAGCAGCCTATTGGGCCTTCATGCTGACCGACGGGGCCCTGCGTATGCTGGTGCTGCTGCACTTTCATAGTATGGGATTCTCGCCGGTTCAGTTGGCATATCTGTTTGTTCTGTATGAGATCGCCGGCATGGGCACGAACCTTGCCGCCGGTTGGATCGCGGCGCGGTTTGGGCTGACCTCGACGCTTTATGCAGGGCTGGCACTGCAGATTGCAGCGTTGCTGGTTCTTACGCAACTAGACCCTAATTGGGCGATCCCAGTAAAAGTTGTCTTTGTGATGATTGTGCAAGGGGCCAGTGGGGTTGCAAAGGACCTAGCCAAGATGTCCTCAAAATCCGCCGTCAAACTGCTGGCCCCGACCGAGGGCGGAGGGTTGTTTCGCTGGGTCGCGATTTTGACCGGCTCGAAGAACGCTGTGAAAGGGTTTGGGTTTCTGCTTGGGGCGGCACTGTTGGCGACAGTGGGCTTCATGTGGGCTGTTCTGGCAATGGCGATCATACTTGCCGCATTCCTCGTCGCCGTCATCCTGTTCATGCCGACCGGCCTGCCCAAAGGGCGCAAAAGCGCCAAATTCTCTGAGGTCTTCTCGAAATCCGCCAACGTGAATTGGCTATCCGCCGCTCGTGTCTTCTTGTTTGGGGCGCGGGATGTGTGGTTTGTAGTCGGCATCCCGATCTATTTCTACGCGGTGCTTTCGGATGGAACTGAGGATGGCAACCGTGCCGCATTTTTTATGATCGGCACATTCATGGCCGTTTGGGTCATACTTTACGGAGCAGTTCAGGCCAGCGCACCGAAAATCCTGCGCGCAAAGGAACGCCCGGAAGGGGATCTTATCCACGCCGCCAAGAATTGGGCCGCGGCGCTGTTCTGCGTGCCTGCTGCACTGACCATTGCGGTCCTGCTCTCATCCGGCCCCGAGACATGGCTGACCGTTACGCTGGTTGTGGGCCTATTGGCATTTGGGGCAATCTTCGCCGTCAATTCGGCGCTGCATTCGTACCTCATCTTGGCCTTCACCAAGTCCGAGCGTGTGACGATGGATGTGGGCTTTTACTACATGGCCAACGCGACTGGCCGCCTGGTCGGCACTGTCCTGTCGGGACTTACCTATCAGATTGGCGGGCTTCCACTGGTTCTGGGCACCGCTGCTGCTATGGTCGCGCTGGCCGCCCTGACATCCGGCAAACTAACCGACCAGACGAATGAGGCATATACATGAGCATCTTCGAACGCTACCTGACCGTCTGGGTCGCGCTGGCCATGGTTGGCGGCGTATTGATCGGACTGGTTGCACCCGGCCTGGTTCAACTGATCGCCTCGGCCGAAGTGGCCAGCGTCAATCTGGTCGTGGCCTTGCTAATCTGGGCAATGGTCTACCCCATGATGGTCGGCGTCGACTTCGGCGCAGTGGCGGGCGTTGCACGCCAGCCACGCGGGCTGATCGTGACGCTGGTGGTCAACTGGCTGATTAAGCCTTTCACCATGGCCTTTCTTGCGGTTCTGTTCTTTGAGCACGTCTTTGCACCATGGATCGAACCTGAAGACGCGGCTCAATATACGGCCGGGCTGATCCTGCTGGGTGCCGCACCGTGCACCGCCATGGTGTTCGTCTGGTCTCAGCTGACTAGGGGCGATGCGACCTACACGCTGGTGCAGGTTTCCGTGAACGACTTGATTATGGTGGTGGCATTCGCCCCAATCGTGGCCTTTCTGTTGGGTGTGACCGACATTCAGGTTCCATGGCAGACACTTGTTCTGGCAACTGTGCTGTATGTCGTTTTGCCGCTGATCGCCGGCCTGATAACGCGCCGTACCTTGGGATCGCCCCAGGCCATCGATGCGTTTTCCGCACGCGTCAAGCCGTGGTCGGTCATGGGCCTGATCGCCACCGTCGTCATCCTGTTCGGCCTGCAGGGTCAAACTATTCTGGCAAAACCGATGGTGATCGTCCTGATCGCCATACCAATCCTGATCCAGAGCTACGGCATCTTCGCCCTGGCCTACGGCGCAGCATATGCCCTAAAGGTGCCACACCGGATCGCCGCACCCTGCGCGATGATCGGCACGTCAAACTTCTTTGAGCTGGCCGTCGCCGTGGCCATCAGCCTGTTCGGACTGAACTCGGGAGCAGCGCTGGCGACGGTCGTAGGAGTTCTGGTTGAAGTCCCGGTGATGCTGTCGCTGGTTGCCTTCGCAAACCGTACACGGGCGCGTTTTCCAGAAGTCGAAACGCAATACTCTAAAAAAACACTCAATTCCAACTGACAAATAGTCAGTCGCGGAGATCACCCAAAAGCGTAGAGTGAACCGAAAACTCGGGTTCACTAACGCTTTGTCTCGAAGTACTACTCGTGCTTCAGCAGCTGTCGAAAATAGACGAAGTTCAATTTCAGCTTGATAAGTCGTCTGCATTAACCGAATTTCTGCGCAAGAGTGAGTCAGTGCTTTTGTCGAGCCCTGACGCAAGCATCAATTCAGACAAACCTAGTTAGCGTGAGACTATTTTGGCATTAATAAGCAATCGCAGAAAAACAATGAATGTGTCTTCCAGTAGCGCAGTGCTTTCCAAGATCGGTGATTACGATTTCCTGTCTGTGGACATCTTCGACACCCTCCTCTTTCGCCATTGCAACTCTCCCATTGATGCCTTCGGTTTCATGGAGGAGCACATAGAAACAAGGCAGGTGACCGAGTATTTTAAGGACTATCGGGTCGCAGCCGAGCAATTGGCTCGGGAAGACGCAGACCAGAAAGGACTGGAGGACGTTTCGTTAAACGAGATTTATTTTTGTTTTCAACAACTCACGAATTGTAGCGGTACGCAAACTGAGCAGATCAAACAGCTCGAACTAGAAACGGAAATGGACCTGCTTCACGCCACCAATTTTGGAAGAAAGTTGGTGGCCAAGCTAAAAAACACAAAGAAACGACTTGTCATCACGTCGGATATGTACCTTCCCCAAAACTTTCTTGAGAAAGTGCTGGAGGCAAAAGGAATTATCGGATGGGAACGCGTCTTCGTTTCGAACGAGCAAGGAAAGACCAAACATACTGGCAACTTGTTCGAAGAGGTGGCTGAGTACTTTGGTGTTCCACACGAAAAAATATTACATATCGGTGATAACAAACATGCCGATGGCAAAATGGCTGCCAGCGCAGGTATGCAGTCCCATGTAGTCTTGGCTAGCAAGGACGTACCTGCCAGATCTCCAAAACCAAAGCACCATTCCAATATGCTTTCGGGATCGCGTCCCATATCTCAGATTTTTTCGGCAAATTTTCTGGAAACGCATCACTACGATTCTGAAAAGCTGGACTTCCGTACTTTGTCTGAGGATCAGTACTTTGAGGCCATTGGGGCCGTATTGATCGCACCATTGATCACATCAATGCTTATCTGGATGAAGCGGGAAATGGACGATAGGGGCATCTCACGCATCGCATTTCTTGCTCGCGATGGCATGTTTCCTAAAGCAGCATTCGAACTTTTGTGGCCAAATGAATATGACACGCAGTACATAGCTGCCTCCCGGCGATTACTCACGCTTCCATTCACAGTTTTGGAGCCGAACACTATTGGCGGGATGCTTCACACCACCTTAGAAAGCTCGGAGACACTGGACGAATTTCTGGGCAAAATCTCCGGCGGGCCGATCTTAACAGAACTTTTTGCCAATCATGGCCTAAGTGGAACGGACCCACTAACGCGAAAAGCGCGAAAAAAAATCTTGAGACTTCTAAAGGAAAGTCCGGACACCTTTTTTCAGTCGTTTGCCCACGAGCGCGCCGCTCTAAAAAAGTACTATCGTTCGGCCTTCCCGGCAGGTTCTAGCACGGCCGTCTTTGACGTAGGTTGGCGCGGCAGTCTACAGCGCTCAATTTGCGAGATTGTTGATGCAGAAGCGGATATCCTGGGCCTTTACTTCGGCACAAGTCGGCATGCCACATCAATCCTACGTCGCAACGGCTTGGAATATGAGAGTTTTACAGCGTTAAATGGTCTTCCTTCCCATTTAACGCCATGGTTCACGGATTTTCGGGATATCGTGGAGTTTCTCTGTTCGGCAAATCATGGCAGCGTCCTTGGGCTGCAGCAAAGTGAATCCGGTGATATTTCTTGGGTCACCGCTGAACTCAGCGAGTTGGAGGCAGCCAACCTCCAGCGCGCCAAGAAAATTCAAGATTCCGCCCTACAAGCAATCGAGTCCGTACTACGGGCAATGTCGACAGAGACGTTGGCAAAATACACCAACCCGAAGGATGAGCGAGACATGCGTCATTTCCTGAGTAAACCGCATCGCCAAGATGCCCTTAGGTTCAAGAATGTCAGAATCTTCGATGGCGTAGGTGACACAACCGGTGAGAGTTTGACGCGCATTGGTGAACGCAGCACACATTATCGAAACGCCAAAAGCAGCCGTTGGCGTGCTGCCTATGGATCGCAACTCAATCCCTTGTCATATGCCTTACTGAAATTTGTTTTGCGAAAAAGAAAAAAAATTAAGTTATAGCCCTATGCAGTGTTGATAGTCTGACAGAGTTCGCGAACGCAGGCTTTGCTCACCTTGAAAATCTCGCCGGTCACGATGAAGAACGTTTTAATGTCGTAACCTGAATAGATTTCGAGGTGTAAAGCCGTCAGGGTAAATTCGTCGCCTATGATCGTTTTCTGAACAATCGCCAGGCTCTCGAAGAGTTTCGAGCTTTTCTTGCTTCTTTGTCGCGCCGCTTTTTTCTGTTAGCCGGAATGTCATAAGTGTAGCGGGCCTCCAATTCTTGCGATTTCCCACCAATGAATGAGCAACTTCCGGGCACGCCAACATTAGGATATTTTTCACCCAAGTGCTTGATTCCAAGCCAATAACGCTCTGTAACAAAACCCTTTGAATAGTGTTGGAACTCGACGGGTAAAACTATCACAGGAATCCCAAAATTCTCCTGCGCGTTAATACACAGGTCTTCGGCGTAAAGGTCGAACGTTAGGGTCTCATCAAACCGCAACCCGGGCCGATCCCTAAGTAACCGAGTGTGAATTAGAATCGCCACACAATCCAGTGTTTCAACCCAAGTTGGTGCAGTCACCGGCAGACCGACCTGTAGCACCGAAGAGCCGTCTTTTTCACTACACTTATGCTGACCAAACCCGGCCGGTGCATGCCCATCCAGCCTTACTCCAAAGGTTCCGTAAATTGCTTCAAGTGCCAAGTTCTCTGTGTCAAACAACTCTCCCTGAACTTCGAAGTCTTCATGAACGAAAAAAAGCCACATGTCCTCGTTCAAGTACTTTTCAATAACCTCATTGTATAGCGTCGGCAGGCCTGCTGATCGACCGCGGTTGTCAATCAGATGAATATCCCTTTCAAACAAAAACTTGTTTCGAGAGAACAGTTCAGTTGCCATCTTTTCGTTCACAAACGGAACGAATATCTTCAACGGGTCGCTGTTAGAAACTGTCATTTCTGACCCAACTCTCTTTGTGTTCGACGCTGATACCGCCGTACTGAGTTCCAGTACGAGACCTTCAGCGGGTGGCGGTACATTATGCGGCGCCAATCTAGTTGCCCAATGTCGTCTCGAGTAGATAATTGCTTAATGGAATTTGGCAGCATGAGATCGTAGTTGTGCAACTGCTGCTCCTGATTTTGCCTACTAGAATTGTCCAAGTATTTTGACGAGATTGACTCAGACTTCCAGTAAGACTCGACAGTTCTCCATTCACTTTCACCCTTGCATCGCGGAAACGGAACATTCTCGAATGCCCGATATTCCCTTTCAGTCGGTGTTGTGATCAGTCGCGTAAGACAGAAAAGGTTGAAGTCCTTTAGTTCCCGACGATCTAACGCGTCTTTTCTTGGCGCGATCATGCGGAGGAAATCGAGAGCCCCTCGTTGGACACAAATTGAAGCGAGGAGGCCAATATCGGCGTTCATTTCACATTTTGCACTCGAAGACAAAGATATGTCATTCCCTGAATTCAGATGTGGGAAGGACGTATCAGGATTGACGAACAAAAAGTCTGACAGAACTGGGCCTACCCTTACGGACATATCGGTGCTCATCGCATTCAAACCGTCAAAAAGGTAGGCTGAAGCCCTTGCCTCTCGGCTGGGAGAACTTTGACCACAAATACAATACCGATGCACTCTTAATGAAGACAGAAATTTAATGTCCGGTGCACTGCCATCGATATCCGCGATAGCAATGTTTTTTGAACCTTGAACCGTCCATGCGTCGATACGCTTCTGCAATTGTTTGCGTTCTACAGCAGAAGCATCCAAGAATTCACCGTCAAAAGCTTCTTTCACATCGCTGATCGAGTAGCTTGTTACCGGCAGTTTCAGAATGCTCAGAGATTGCTCAATAATGTGGTGCTGGCCAGGCGGAAGAAGCAGTTCATCGAACCCATCTTGTATTGAACGTTCCGCAATATAGTCACAGAACCCCAGCAATACCGGCCCGCAAACATTGAAGCCGAAACTATAAAGATCGGGTTCCGCGGGATCGACATGAGGCATTCGCGCTGCGATCTGGCCGATAATCAAGTCCGAGGCGAACGTATATTCTCCGCGGTCTTGATCAACAAATGGAGCATCATCCTGCCTAAGGCAATCGCTGTGTTGGTTTACATGAATTGCTGTCAAAGCGCAGTCCACGTCAACGTTCATGTTCGCGAATTCGCGCTGGCAAAAATGCAAGACACGGTTCGGTGCGACCTCCTCATTGGCTGCAAATTTCAAAAGAAAGTGACGGCCTTCCGTAGGGCTAATTAGCGCATCCAGTTCAATCCCATGTGATTTCAATAGCCTCGATAATTGGTCTTTATTCAGTCTCGTGTCATTAATACCGACCAATTGCTTCCCTTTAGCCCGAGCAACTGTGGCAATCATAACAAAGGCTTGATTTAAAAAGTGGAACTTTTCTTCGAACTCTCTTTCATCGTCAGGCGTCACGGTGTTGTCCGGCAGAAGGACTGCAAGAAGGCTATAAATTTCGTGTAAACTAATCTCGGACGCTTCGGTTGTCCCAAAACGCCTCCGGGCAAGCTGCTCCGCTTTTAGCCTTGCGCCATAAAAACCGTCGACACCGAGTGACTTCTCTATGAAACGGAAAACGCCATCCACACTTAACACGCTGCGCGACAACAATGTCTTCGAAACATCGAAGGCGATAACGTCGTGGTTTTCGATTAGGTTCGAAATTGTGGAGAATGTGCATCCCGTCCGTCGAACGACTTCAGCTTTGTTTCGTTCCTGCGACAGCATAGACACTCCAACACGAGGTGAGTAAGAATTCAGCGCTGTTGATACCAAGCATCGAACTCGGCTGCCAGTAGTCTATCAAACTCACTGAAACTAATTCCCCGATGACCTCGGGAGCCCCAAAACATAGAACAGAAGCGCACGACAATCGAGTGTTACAACCTGACATCAAGCCCTGACAAACCTGAGGCATGCCCCAAAACACAGCTTATTGCCTCAAGAAGAGATCCGCCAACGTAAACGGCTTTGTTGACTGCAAGTGAACTGTCGCTCGTGGGTAATCTGATTTGCAAACAGGCCTTCGAAAATGCAACTTTCTGCATTGAGACTTTCCCGGCCTCCATTTTCGAGTATAAGCCTATTTGGATATTGTCCAGCGATGGCGATTGAGATAGCCCATTCTTTACTCTGCGTGCGCCGCAGAATGGCACTATAGGTAATGTTAATTATGGAATTCACAACCCTCTCAATACCAGAGGTGAAGCTGATTACGCCGAGGCGATTTGGCGATCACCGAGGCTTTTTCGAAGAGACCTACAACTGTGATCAGTTCTCTTCCGCCGGGATCGATACAGTTTTTGTTCAAGACAATCACTCTGTGTCCAGTGAAATCGGAACGGTACGAGGCCTGCACTTTCAGGCACCTCCGAAAGCGCAAGCTAAACTTGTTCGCTGCGGACGTGGAAGACTCTTCGATGTTGCGGTAGATATTCGCAAGGGTTCTCCGACGTTTGGTCAATGGGTCGGTGAAGAACTGAGTTTTGAAAATGGACGCATGCTACTCGTCCCGGCTGGATTTGCCCATGGGTTTATGACGTTGGAGCCGGACACCGAAATTGTGTATAAGTGTTCAGACACTTATGCGCCAGAAACCGAGGGGGCTGTTCACTGGAGCGACCCCGAAATCGGCATTGAATGGCCGCTAACATCAACCGAAACAAAGCTATCTGAAAAAGACGCGGCTGCGCTGCGCCTGTCAGAACAAGAATCCCCCTTTACTTTTGAGGACACCAAATGAAACTTTTGGTCACTGGAGGCGCCGGTTTTATTGGGTCTGCCGTTGTTCGTCGTGCCGTTGCCCAAGGTCATTCGGTAGTCAACGTAGATGCGTTGACGTATGCAGCTTGCCTCGACAATGTTGCGGTAGCGGCTGATGCGCCAGGCTATGCTTTCGAACACGCAGATATTCGTGACGCTTCGGCGATGGAGGCTGTGCTCAGGAAACATAAGCCTGACGCGATCATGCATCTGGCCGCCGAAAGCCATGTAGACCGCTCAATCGATGGTCCAGCTGCCTTTATCGACACCAATGTCACGGGCACTTACGTTCTACTAGAGGCCGCGCGCGCCTATTGGACCGACGCAGGCAAACCCGCAGACTTCCGTTTTCACCATATTTCGACCGATGAGGTCTTCGGATCTCTGGGGGAGACCGGTTTTTTCACCGAAGATAGCCCCTATCAACCAAACTCGCCCTATTCAGCATCAAAGGCGAGTTCGGACCACCTTGTACGCGCGTGGCACGAAACCTATGGCCTGCCGATCATTCTGACAAATTGCTCAAACAACTATGGTCCATATCAGTTTCCCGAAAAACTGATACCGGTCGTAGTCTTCAAGGCATTGTCCGGGCAGTCGATACCGATTTACGGCAACGGCGATAACATCCGCGACTGGCTGCATGTCGAGGACCATGCAGAGGCGCTGCTGCTTGTTCTGGAAAAAGCGGCCGTCGGTGCAAGCTACAACATTGGTGGCGAAAACGAGATGACAAATCTTGAACTCGTCAAAATGCTCTGCAGTATTCTGGACCGGCTTCGTCCGGCAGAGAAACCTTACTCAGAACAGATCACATTCGTAACTGATCGCCCGGGTCACGACCGCCGCTATGCGATTGATCCAACTCGAATTGTCGAAGACCTTGGCTGGCATCCGAACTATACTCCTGAGACAGGATTGGAACAGACCGTCCAGTGGTATCTGGACAACGAAGCCTGGCTGAATGCACTTCTAGCGCGGGATGGTGTTGGCGATCGCCTTGGTGTTGCCAAATGAAAATACTTGTCTTCGGTCGAAGCGGGCAGGTCGCCACAGAGTTGCGAGCGCAAGCGCCTGCGCGCGGCATCATAATAGAGGCGTTGGGGCGCGAGGACGCGGACCTTTCACACCCGAAAACATGCGCAGACCACATAAGCAAAACCAACGCGGATGTGGTTATCAACGCCGCTGCTTACACTGCGGTCGATAAGGCTGAAGACGAGAAAGATATCGCTCGGCGCGTTAACACTGATGCGCCCGGTTCTATGGCCCAAGCGGCGGCCGAACGTGGCATTCCGTTCATTCACATCTCGACGGATTATGTCTTTGATGGATCAGGGACGCTCGCACGAACTACAAACGACCCGACTAGCCCGCTTGGCGTATACGGTAGTACTAAACTGGAAGGCGAAGATAAGGTCGCGGCGGCCGGAGGCTGGCATGGAATTCTCCGTACAAGTTGGGTGTTCTCGGCGCATGGAAACAATTTCGTCAAGTCGATGCTTCGATTGGCGGAAACACGAAACCACGTAACCATAGTTGCCGATCAGGTTGGGGGCCCCACACCTGCAGCGGACATCGCAGCTACATTGCTTAGAATGGCCGAGGCAGGGTCCAGTGTGGAGGGTGGCCTGTTTCATTATGCAGGAAGCCCAGACGCAAGCTGGGCAGATTTCGCACGCGAGATTTTTTTACAGGCAGGCTTAGATATTTCGGTTGAAGATATCCCGACCAGCGCTTACCCGACGCCTGCCGCCCGCCCAAAAAATTCGCGGCTGGACTGTTCCCGGCTTGAAAAAACTTATGGGCTTCTTCGCCCTGACTGGAAAGCCGGGCTAACCAAGGTACTGAGGCAATTAGGTCAGACCCCAAAAGGCCAATTTTGAAAGGTTAACGCATGCAACGTAAGGGAATTATTCTTGCCGGAGGCTCTGGAACGCGGCTTTACCCGATTACGATGGCCGTGTCCAAACAGCTGCTACCAGTTTACGATAAGCCAATGATTTTCTACCCACTCAGTGTATTGATGTTGGCGCAGATCCGCGAAGTTGCAATCATCACAACACCACAGGACCAGGAGCAGTTCATTCGCCTCTTTGGTGATGGCAGTCAATATGGACTGTCACTGACGTGGATCGTGCAAGACTCTCCTGACGGGTTGGCGCAAGCTTATACACTGGCGGAAGATTTCCTCGCCGGCGCTCCTTCGGCATTGATCTTGGGAGACAATATCTTCTTCGGCCACGGTCTTCCAAGTCTGCTGGCCCAGGCAGATGCCAACAAGCAAGGCGGTACGGTTTTTGCATATCGCGTCGCCGACCCAGAGCGGTATGGCGTTGTTGCTTTTGAGGACCAAAAGGTTCGTCAGATTGTTGAAAAACCACAAAACCCGCCGTCAAACTACGCAGTCACCGGCCTTTACTTTCTTGATGGTGACGCGCCGGCGCGGGCTAAAGAAATCCAACCGTCTGAGCGCGGCGAGCTTGAGATTACTTCGCTTTTGCAAATGTACTTGGACGAAAACCTGCTCGATGTTCAGACTATGGGTCGGGGCTTCGCTTGGCTGGATACTGGGACACACGGCACTCTGCTGGAGGCAGGAAGCTTTGTAAGAACGCTGACAGAACGTCAGGGTATGCAAACCGGTAGCCTTGATGAGATCGCCTGGAGCAATGGATGGATCGATGATGCCGCTCTCGAGAAGCGCGCAAAACTGTTCGCAAAATCGACTTATGGCGCCTACCTTCATTCGCTTCTGAGCGATTAAAGCTAGCACCGAGTAAGTGCGCCTGACGATCCGGAATAAATTGCATCCAAGCTAGGGCCGTCACAAAGACATTCCGTCCGATCAGCCAGAACGTGAATCGAGTAAGCACTGGACCGAAACGGCCCGGCGCTCGCGCCTAAACTGGCGCGGTATAAAATGGTTTCAGGGCTTGTTTCGCTTCGAACGCGGCTAAAAAAACGCGCGCTGTGTCGAGGGCTTCGCGGATCGTGACGTCCATATCCAGATAACGGTAAGTACCCAAACGGCCAACAAAAGTTACCTTCTCTGTCTTGTCGGCCAGCGCAACATACTCACTCAGCAATGCTTTTTCTTTTACCTGACGGATCGGGTAATAGGGAATGTCATCCGGACCCGCCGCGCGGGAAAACTCGCGATAACAGACCGAGCCTTCGTGCGACTCCCACGGTGCAAAGTGCTTGTGCTCGGTGATCCGGGTAAAGGGCACCTCTTCCTCGCCATAGTTCATCACGGCGCAACCCTGATAGTCGCCGTCATAGGTGAACCGTTCGAAATCAAGGGTGCGGTATCCCAGGCGTCCAAGCTCATAGTCGAAATAGCCATCCAGCGGGCCTGAGTAGAACACATGATCGAAGCCATCCGCCATGTTGCGATCGAACATGGTGTTCAGCTTCACTGTGATCCCCGGGTGATCGAGGATGCCACCAATCATGTCGGTGTACCCGTTCTCGGGCATGCCTTGGAATTTATGGAAAAAGTAGTTGTCGTCGTAGTTGAACCGCACCGGCAAGCGTTTCAGGATCGACGCCGGCAGCTCGGACGGGTGGCAGCCCCATTGCTTGATCGTGTAGCCCTTGAAAAACGCCTCATACAGATCACGACCGACGAACCGCATCGCTTGTTCCTCGAAACTCTGCGGGTCGGCGATGGATGTATCAGCCTGTTCTTCGGTGATAAACGCGCGGGCCTCGTCCGGGCGCATGGTCTTGCCAAAGAACTGGTTGATCGTGTGCAGGTTCACCGGCAGCGAATAGACCTGCCCCCGCGAGGTGGTTTTGACCCGGTTCTTATAGGGCAGGAAGTTGGCGTATTGGTTCACATACTGCCAAACCTCTTCGTCATCCGTATGGAAGATATGTGGCCCGTACACATGGACCATGACGTCGGTATCGGCATCCCGTTCTGTGTGGCAATTTCCACCGATATGGTCACGGCTGTCGACCACGGTGACATCATGCCCTTGTTCCGCAAGTTGGCGACCGATCACAGCCCCAGACAATCCGGCCCCAACCATCAAAAACTGCATATCAGGGGCTTTCCTGTTTCATCGAAATCGTCGTCATGTCGAGCGGTTTGATCAGCTGACGGCGGGCAATCTTGAATATACCCGACCGCGCCTCGCTGGCACTGCGGAATTTCGGCAGGACCGACATCCATGCCCGGCACATATGCCACCCCAGCTGCAGACGACCCGAGATGGGTTGCCCTCCCTGCAGGATCGCGGCAAAGACGACCGGAACGGTACGCCGCGACAGATCAAACATCTGCTTCAGAACGGCTTCTTCCTCTTCCGAGCTGAGGTTGTTCGACTCGGCCATCGCAGCTTTCAGGTTCTTTCCGATCGGCCGCGTGTGGTGCATCGCGATCTCGTCCAGAATGGCAGTTCGAAACGCGCCAGCCTCGGCCCATCTGCACCAGATATAATCCAGGCCGTAGCCGCTCATGGTGCCCTGGAAAAGCGGCAGTGCTTTCTTCAGGATATCCTTGTGCAGGCACGGGGCCATGATCTCGATATAGTTCGTGTAGCGCAGTACGAAGCCCGGGCATTGGCTGAACACAAAATGCGAGAAATAGCTTTCGGGGGTCAGCGACGGTTGCGCAATACGCAGGCCGTGAACCTGCATGGCATCAAACAGCGCATTTACCGCCGTGGCGCTGATGTCCAGATCATCATCCGGCAGCCAATAGTAGTCATATTGATCCAGGTCACGATCCGCCAGGGTTTTGAACAACCCGTCCCATTTGCCGCCTTTTACCAGCACGGCCTCAACACCGGGTTCAGGTTCGAATGCCGCAAAAGCCTCGTCCGAGAAATAGCTGATCAGAAGATCGTAGCTACGATCTTCATAGGGGATTTCCTGCCACCGATGGTGCAATGACTTGTTGCCCGCACGGACAACCACAAGGCTATTCTTCATGCGCGGTTCCGAACCCGATTGCCGGCCTGCATCAGGGGGCCGAGCCCTTCGATCATGTCCGGGTTCAGCGGGTGGCTCAACCGTCCGTACGTGTACTTTGTCTGGTACATTAAGTTTCGAACGAACCTGGCCATGGGCGAGCCGGGTTTCATTTTACTGCGGCAGTGATCGATCGTGCTGTCTATCTCTTTGCGCTCTGCGACCATCTGCTCGGCAAGGGTGAGGATGGGCACATTGTGTTCCCAATAGAATTTTAGGTCGATGTCGATGGGACGCGCAATCGGGGCCTCAATCGCCAAAAGCCGAGCGGCAGCACGTCGGCCGATGATATAGCCCGTGGTTCTGGGTGGCAGACGGTCCGACAAGACAAGATCCTGATCTGCAATGGACTTAATGACCTGTCCGTTGTTTCCCGACACGCCGTCGATTTTGATCATGACGTCTTCGAAACATTCGCCACATTCAGCCAGTTCTTTGAAAAACGGCCTGGGATCTTGCACGAACGTCGCGTCATCTTCCAAAACAAGGCTGACGCAGTCGGAGGAGTCAGCAATATCCTGCCATATCTGACGATGTCCAAGGGTGCAGGCGACCTCGTTGCGGCTGAGCGGGCGTTTGAATTTAATCCGGTTCATGTCTGCGTCATACAGATGATGCAATTCGGAGTTGTTTAGCTGATCTCCGGCAATGGCGTCGCAAAATTCATGATTCAAGCCAAAGCGGGCAAATTCGCTTTCGCAGAAACGTCGCCGTTCAACATCTTTCGGCAAACTCAGAATGACAGCTTTAATCGACACTGTTCCATTACCAATAATACGTGCTTCGCGTTACTATGGGCCATATATACCAAGCACAAGGACAAAAAATCTATCCTTTTCCCCTGACGCGTCAAGGATTTCCTGCGGCAAAAAACCGCTGAATTTCAATCGTTACTCTCACGCTACAGTACTCAGCCCCAAAATATCAGCGGTTCCATTTTTCAAGCATATACATATCACAATGAAACCAAAAAGAAAAACGTTTGACCTGATCACTAGAGGTAACGCAAAAATCTGCCAGCACCTCAATCTATTCGTCAGAATTCGGGGATCACTCGTGACAAGAGGTATACACAAGACGCTATAAAGTTGTGCGGGCAACTTCGGGTTTTGACCTAAAAAACGCCACGTAGAGGCCAGGGCTCGGAAGCCCACGATACAACGCGTCACCTTGTCAAAAGAGAACATCAAAACCTTGCACATCGCAACGCTAACCCTTATCTGACGAGGCCCCTGCGCAACCTTGTGATTGGGCAACTCTGTCGCGTCAATTGATCTGCCCTTTAGGCAGGAATGATTATAGGTTATCTGAGCGAGCGCATGATTTCATGATCTGGAGAATGTAATGATTAAGCGTGCCTGGACCGAATGGCGATCAGGCTATATGGGCCGTCTCATTGGTGAGAGCTTTTTTGCCCAAGGTCATCTTTACGCCATTGCCATCGTCGCAATGATAGCTGTTGCTGCGACCACTGCAGGCTCTGCATTCATGATGGAGTACATCGTTGATGCGATGACCAGTCCGGAAATGCGCGACTGGGCTATTGCGATCGCGCTCGGAGTTGTTCTGCTATTTCTGTCCAAGGCGCTCGCATCCTACATCCAGTCTATATACCTGGCGCGCGCGGGCAACCGGATCGTTGCGATGCAACAAGACCGGGTTTATCGTAAACTACTGAGGCACGGTGTTTCGTTTTTTGCCGAGAATGAGTCTTCGGACCTGCTGATGCAAACGACAATGGGTGCTCAATCTGCCCGAACTCTTATTGACGTAATCGTCACCGGCTTCGTCCGAGACGCCTTGACCCTGGTGGGTCTTGTGATTGTCATGGTGTACCAGCAGCCCGTGCTGTCCATCATGTTTTTTGTTGTCGGACCCGTGGCCTTGCTAGGCGTGCGCTACCTGCTGAAAAGCGTGCGCTCGATCATGCAGCAAGAGTTCAAGTCGTTAGCAGAGATTATTCGTGTGCTGCAGGAAACCTCGGCCGGCATCAAAGTCATCAAAGTATTCTCTCTTGAGGATCGGATGATCAATCGTATGGAAACGGCCATCCTTAAAGTCGAAGAACGCTCGAATGATATTGCGCGGCTGCAGTCGATCGCCAGCCCGCTGATGGAGTTTCTGGCCGGGTTGGCTATAGCCGGCGTTCTGATCGTTAGCACTCTCGGGATTGCGGGTAGCGAACAGCCAACAGCTGGTCAGCTGATGTCCTTCATCACAGCACTGTTAATGGCCTATGAACCTGCAAAACGTTTGTCGAAAATGCGCGTTCAGATTGAAGCTGCTATGGTCGGTGTTGGCATGCTTTTCGGATTACTGGACCAAGAAGACACAATGCAAGAAGACCCTGATGCACGTGACCTGCTTGACGGGCCGGGTGAAATCGCACTCCGCGATGTAACCTTCGGGTACAAAGGATCGATTCCGGTAATCGAAAACATGAATGTAACATTCGAAGCAGGGAAAACCACTGCGCTGGTCGGCCAGTCAGGTGGGGGCAAGTCGACGATATTCGGCCTGATTATGCGATTCTATGACCCCGACGGTGGGAGTGTCGAAATCGACGGGCAGAATCTGAAGAACGCTAGCTATTCTTCGCTTAGGCGAAAGATCTCATATGTTGGCCAAGACACCTTCTTGTTTTCCGCAACTGTGATGGAAAACCTGCGTTGCACGGCGCCGGATGCAACGGACGAGCAGGTTATCGAAGCAGCGAAAGCTGCACATGCGCATGACTTCATCTGCGGGTTATCGGGTGGCTATGATACGCATGTCGGCGAGAACGGAACGTTCCTGTCAGGCGGCCAGAAACAACGCATAGCCATAGCCCGTGCAATTTTGCGCGATGCCGAGATTTTGTTGCTGGACGAAGCCACTAGCGCATTGGACGCTGAATCTGAGGCGCTGGTGAAGGCGGCGCTGGACACGCTGACACAGAACACGACCGTTATCGTGATTGCTCACCGCCTGTCGACAGTCCTTGAGGCTGACAAGATTATGGTTGTTCAGGATGGTGCCGTGGTCGAACAAGGAAACCTAGACGAACTGATGCAACTAGATGGTCAGTTCAAGAACCTTTTTAATCAGCAATTCAAGAAACGTAATGTTGATACCAAGGTGGCAGAATGACGAGACCATTTCCTATTTCTTTCTACCGCGGGGATTCTCATGATCGAGATGGGCGGCGTTCTTACTTGGCTTAGAGATAGTAAACAACTTTGCTCACCGGCAGGCTACGGTCAGGGCGCTTTGATATAGAACAGTCAGTACGATTCACGGTTTGAAAACGAGCAGTGAATATGTCTGACCGCTTCTGATTAACGGATGCGCAGATAGCGCTTCAAACCTTTCCTTTCTGAATCGCACGGAAAACATCGTGTCGATGATCGGCCCGTGTTAAGTGGAATTGTGTTTGTCAATCGCAATGGCTTAGGCTGCTGCGATGCGCCCGCCGCTTACTTGGCGCCGAAGGAATCGGAGTTGTCGCCACACGAGTAGGCCGATACGTTCACCGCTCAAGAGCGCTAACTTTTGTTGGAAACTACGATATATCGCACGCTCAATCCCATGACCTGATCACCAGCCCGCCCTTTATTTTTTAGGTCGTCGATGAGTTCCAGCACAAAACGAAAGCGATCAACCAAGTTTGGCAGACGGGCTTCACCTACATCCAGGTTCTGGACTGAGGCTGGTTCTATCTTAGTACGGTTCTAGACAAATACGACCGTTACATCGTTTATTGTCAGCTGTACACGAACATGCGTGCTGACGATGTCACCGACACGCAGGGCATGGCGTTAAAGGCATCCGACTGTGATCAAATCCACGTCGACCACAAGCCACGCACGTTCAGCGACAACGGCACAAGCTATGTCTCGGGGGATTTAGCAGAATGGCTGGAAGACAATAGCATTGGGCAATCTCGCTGCGCACCGTACGATCCGCAAACACAGGGCAAGATCGAACGATGGCATCAAACCTCAAAGAACCGCAACTTGCCGAAAAACTACTTCCTGCCGGGTGATCTTGAAGCGCAGATCAATACCTTCTTCGATCATTACAACCGCCAGCGCTTTAGCGAGAGCATTAACAACGTCACAACTGCCGACGTCTGCTTTGGGAGGGACAAAACTATTCTACTACAGCGGGAATGGATCAAAAAAGACAATTGAAACAAGGCGCTTGCATCACAGCCAAAGCGCCGATGATGTGGGCGAACTCCCGCAAGATGTATTTTTGGATCGTCATTATGTGGAGACGCAGGACGGCAGCCCACCATTGATTTTGGACCCTCGTTTGGGTCTTCTGTCAGCGCAGTGAAGGATCGAATCCAACCACGGTTGTGGAATGACGGCTCATTTCACCGGCATTGTGAAGTGCCGAAGAACTGCCGGGCGCGTTATTGAGTTGGCGCTAAACACAAACGCGACAAGCGTAGAATTTCCTTGGCCTTCGATGCTCTCGCCGTGTAAACGAGAAACCGCGGCAGCAACTAACCACGACAGGTCCAAATGAAAAATGATTCGCTTTACAACCTATACCTCGGACATGAGGGGAAGGTGAGCGACAAGTGGCATTCCTATCTCGATATCTATGAAGATCAGTTTGCGTCGCTTCGTGAGTCCCCTGTTCGTCTGCTTGAAATCGGAATTCAGAATGGCGGTTCACTTGAGATCTGGTCCCGTTATTTTTCAAACGGTTCGCTGTTCGTTGGATGTGATATCGATCCGAAATGCGCCGGTCTTCGTTACGATGACGATCGAATTCATGTGATCATTGGTGACGCGAATTCGGAAAAAACGCAGAACGAGATCCGCCAGATCTCGGATATGTACGATTTGATCGCGGATGACGGGTCACACAGATCGTCCGACATAATCACCACATTCTCCCGATATTTCGGCATGGTTCAACCCGGGGGGATCTATGTGATAGAAGACCTTCATTGCTCCTACTGGGAGACATGGCAGGGTGGTTTGAACTCGCCATATTCGGCGATGTCGTTTCTTCGGAGGCTGGCCGACGTGGTTAACGCGGAGCATTGGGGAGATGGTGGAGATATCCGGTCGCAACTGAAAGGGTTTGAACGCCAATGGAATCTGACGCTGGATGTGAACCACATCGCCCAGATCCAATCCGTTTCATTCTACAATTCCGTTTGCATCATTCGAAAAAGTGCCAGCGGACCGCCGCAGGTAGGCTCGCGTGTTGTGGCAGGCCAGGACCGTATGGTGGCGGACGACCCGCTCCTCCGATCTGGACAAGAGGTTGGCGCGATCAAACTTGATTTGGATAAGAAGCTTCTGGGCGAAGCTGCGGTGGTTGATCGGCCGCCATCATCCATGGGCGAGGGTGCCAATCCGTGGGGAGCCGGAGCAGAGCCGATGGAAGAGGTGGCTTCGGCAATAGGTGAGCTGCGGCTGGCTGGGCACGACCCTTTCACAACATCAGATTTGGTTTCAGCGATCATGGATGTGCGTGCACTCTACCCTGAAACGCAGAATCCGATTCCCCGCCTTCTCAATGACGTAACGATGCTACGGGAGCGTACCGAAGTTCAGGCAACGAAAATATCCGAACAACAACAGGTCCAGGATGAGTTAGTTGGTGATGCGAGCAAACTACGGGAGCTTGCCGAAGCTCAAAACAAGAAAATATCCGAATTGAGTCGGTCATTCGAGCGGATTGCCCGCAATCCATTGCTTGGCTTTTTTCTCTGGCTGAAATTCATAATTCTCTCAATTCTGACCCGCATTCCTTTCCTCTCAAGTTCGTTCCGTGAGAAAATGGGCAGGTCAGCCAAAAAAATAGCACCCCAACGCTTCAGGGCATACACAGAGACTGCAAACCAAGAATAAAAGAAAGTAATCAAGGCAAGGGTTGGAGTAACCGTCTTTAAGTGGAACCGACCGTGTAGTTTGAAGTCGTAGTCAACTTTTTCTTGAGGCTTTCTACAAGTCATTACGTTATCGGGTCTACATTGAAACTCTGATTGGCTAGGGCGATCGAGCTCAAGTACATCGACAAGTGCTATGGCTCGTTCCTTGCGCACAAGGATTTCGAATCTGACTGTTCGACGGGGCAAACGGATCGTGGTCGCGGGTCCCTCGGGTTCCCGCAAGTCTACGCTGATCCGCCCTATTAACCGGCTGGAGAAATTTCAGAAAGGGCAGATCTTCGTTGGCGGGGTCGAGCTGACGGATGACACCAAGTATTTCGTTTAGATCCGATTTGAGTTTGGAATGTGCTTTCCGCACCATAAACTGACTCCATACCTAACTATTCTGGAATACTAGACGCTGACTTCCATGTGGTCGCGCAGGGTCTAGCGCTCAGAGCGCTGTAGAAGTCGTCGTGCATTTTCTCAACAAAGTTCGCATCCCGGATCAGGCTGGCAAACATCCTGGCCAGTTGTCCAGTGACCAGCAACAACGCGCCGCCAAGGTACGTGCCTTGCGAATGAAACTCGTATCATGCTGCTTAACGAGCCCACTTGGCAACTTGACCTCGAAATGATCAAGGACGTGCTCAACACCGTGGTTGAACCGTCCAAGGAGCCCCCCCTGAAATCCGGACACTGATGTGTCAGATCCATGAGCAGTTCTCGGACCCTCCGTTCTTCGGGGTTCGGCAGGTGACCTGGCGGTTGATGCGCCTTATGGGACTGATGCCGATCTATTGGAAACCCAACACAGTAAGGCAACGAGGGGACATAAGGCCTATCCTTACTTGCTCCGCGGTATGCAGATGACCCTATCCAATCATGTTTGGGCGGCTGACATCACCTGTCTGCCAATGGGTATGGGGTTCTTGTATCAGCTCGCGATCATGGGCTAGCGCACCTACGAGTTGTAAGGCTGGCGCATCTCGAACACGTTGGAAGCTGACTTCTGCGTCTTGGCACTGAACGAGGCCATCCGAAGCGAAAATCAATTGACCCAGTGGCTTAGTCGGGCGGTATCGTCGAAAAATGGTAAGCCTATTGGAAAAAGTCAGCTAACATGATCTTTCAAGGCGAGGCGTTTTGGGCAAGTACAGCTCTCGACGCGTTTTTTGGGACACTTCTGGACTCTTGAGTTTTTGAACTAGAAGAGTGGTTATTTGAAAAAGTTAGCAGCACATCACGATCCTCTTGGTAGTTAGGCGGACTAAGGAGTGATACTATGACACCGGAGTATTTGGCAGTTCTAGAGCGGAAGCGCGGACGACTATTCTCAGACTGGAGTCCACTCGGTAAGCGTGGAGCAGAGATCGGACCACTCAATCGTCCAATCGTTAGGCGATCTGACAGCGATGTAATCTATGTCGATCACTGTTCGACAGATGAACTGCGCAAAAAATACTACAAAGAGGAAGATACCAAAGACTTGGAACATATCGACTTAGTTTGGCGTGATCAGCCTTTGAGGCAGATGCTTGGAGGTCGCCAACCTCTGGATTTCATCGTGGCCTCGCATGTGATAGAGCATGTTCCTGACCTCTGTGGCTGGCTTCATGAAATGCATGATTGCCTGGAAGTTGGGGGGGCGCTGTTACTGATAGTTCCAGATAAGCGCTTTACGTTCGACGTACATAGAGCCGTTTCCAATCCTCAAGAAGTAAGGGAAGCATATAAGGAACGGCGCAGGCGGCCAAGTAAGCGTTTGATTGCTGACCACTTTGCAAATGTGGTGAATGCAGACACATGGGGTCTCTGGGATGATTACACAAGCATAGATAGTCTGGAATATTGCCACCCTCCAGAATTCATCGACGAGGGCCTTAGGGCTTTTGAAAGGGGACAATATGTTGATGTCCACTGCTGGGTATTCACCCCTTGGCACTTTATGCGTTTGATGGGTCTCATTGTAAGTGAAACAGGCTTGTGTTTTGACTTACGCTACTTCCTGACTACGCAGGAGCACGATCTTGAGTTCTACGTTCAATTGGAGCGTACGAAGTCACCGACTACGAACTGGAGTTTTGAGGCAACTAGAGCAAGACGCGATGCGCTATGGCCCTCACAACCCAATGCCAGTCCACAACGCTTTCGAACTCCAAGATTCCTTCGTAGTCTACGAGCTTAAAAACGCGCCAACCGCTCTCATCGACAAATGGATGTACAGAGCTCTCCCCCTTGAAATACGGAAGCTGACGAAAGCTACAATTCGTTGTCTGCTGAACTTCGACAAAAAGGAGATCAGAGATGTCGAAACGGAAGAACCATTTGCCGGAATTCGAAGCGAAGGTTGCGCTTGAGACGCTGAAAGGTGAACAGACGTTTGCCGAGCTGGCGAGCCGGTTCATCGAGCGCGCCCGGGTGATCGTATTGCGTGGGCCGTTGAAGCCGCAAACTACCGAAACCAACAAACACAATATGCCCCAAAGCTGTTCCCAGTTGTCGTTCGACTGTCTGTATGCAGTGCGGCTTGTGCCAACCGCATAGCAAAGTAGATCCAGTGCCAAACTCTCTAGTTCACGGTTCGAAGGGAGCGGGCGACCTCCGCCGGGTCGAACTCAGGAACATTCGATGCGGGACGGATGATTTCTGATGGTGCCACGATCTTGCCGATCGGAGCGGACGCAGTCGCATGGTCCAATGCGTCAGCTATGCGATCAGGCGCGATAGAAGGCAAGCTGATGATGTTCGAATTACGTTCCGACATTGTCTTGTGGTCGTAGTCATTCGTGATCACCCGTGCACCGGCAATCGCCAGCTCAAGAGGGGGGTAACTCGGATGCGGGCTCATCATCAGTGACAGTCCAACGCCTGTTTCGCTCAGCAGAGCGGCGTAGTCCTCCAAGCTAAGTTTGCCGACGCAGGAGGCATTCTCCAGTTCGTCGATCATTTGCGGGGGAAACGGTTCGCCCGCAAAGACGATTCGCCAAGCGCAATTGGCACCCGGATCGCGTGCCTGCCAAATGCGCAGGCCCTCAACGAGAGCTGCAAAACAGTTTCGCGGCGTATTGGGGCGGCCATAAGCAAAAATCGTTTTGCTTTTCGGGATAGGCGTGAGACGAGAGGCGATCGCCTGATTAATCTCAAATGGCAGGCGTGAAACCGATGAAAAGCGATACTTTTCAGTCATGAAATTCGCAAGCTCTTCAGAGTTGATGATTGCGATCGTTTCTTCGCCTCGACCATAGGTCGCTTCAGCGCCGGCAAATGTGTCTCCCCACTGATAAAAGCCAGGTTCGTAGTCTTGTATCAGATAGACGAGCGGGGAACATTTTCCGAACATGCGACGTTGATCTGCCATCAGTCGAAAGGCGAGATCTGCGGTCCACCAGGCAGTTGAAAAAAAATAGTCGTTTTTCCGCAGCCTGATCGCATCATAGCGATCATTGCTGGTGGATATTACGGTGGCTCCCGAGGCAATATCGCTTGCCCGTACTCTTGGTACCGGACAGTCAACCAGTCCAGCGGCCGTTTCCAAAGAGGCTTTGTCGATTTCGGCTGAAGTGACGACGAAACGTATGTCTGCATCGTCCAATTCCTTATAGATCCGCATTGCCACCTTAAGCGCCGTCGAAATCCCGCCAAATGTATGCTCGGGTTTTAACGATGGAATCAGCACATTTAGCCTCGGGCGATCTGTTTGGTCCGGGACTGTCGCGGCAGGATAAACCTCCGGTACGGCATTAAAGTACTTTGATCCCTGTCGTTTGCTCCGGAGATTGAGCTTGGATATACGTTTCAGGAGTACGGAGAGTTCTGATGGGCGAACTGACATGGCGATTCCCGAAGCTAGGTCTGTTTTGTTTTCTGCTACAACCGGCACACTTGTGTATCCGAGACTTTCGGCGACATAAGTGAACGAACGCTCGATAGCGTGTGCAAGTGTTCCGTCCTCCTGACCCGCCTCGGTTGGAAAGTCATTTGGGCAAAAACCAAGATCCACTAGCGGACGCAAAACCTCCGATCGAGCCCAAAACATTGTGCCGGCTGGGAAATCTAGGACCTGGTCCGCAGTAATGCGAACGCCGATCTTTTCAAGCTGGTCGCGCGCAGCCGGAAAGTTGAATCCCCAGTTTAACCGACCTGCAATAGTCGTCGTATGAGCTGGATGAACGAGGCCGACGCCGTCTTGCCCCAGGATGGCAAGGTTGGATGCAATGATCTCTGCTGAGCCAACAAGGCTTTCGAAAAGGTATTCTCCCCAGTTGCTGAGTTCATGATCATGAGGGGATTTTTTTGTATGTAGGTGCAAAACGAAGTCAGCATGATCGAGATGCCGCGCGCAAGCGGCCAGAAACGGCATAACATCGCGCCCGCGGTTCTCATGAAGCTCTACGACGACGTTCATTCCTTCGCGGTCGGCAATGTCCGCTAATTGATCCACCTTTTGCTGCGTATCGGTGGTAAGCACAATTCGTGAATCGGTACCCAAAGGTTTCAATCTTTTGAGTAACTCCTTAGCAACGTCCACATAGAAACAGTGGACGATTGCAAGGACACGGGCTTGCGAGGACTCTGGAATGGCCGTATCTCCCAGCTCATGCGCCAAGGGCACTTTGAGAATGCCGCAGGTGCTCGGATGATGATTCCATGAAACCTGAACACCGTGCATGTCAAGCAACCCTGCGTGGGGCGACGTTGGTGTGGGCGGGACATTTCGCCTCAGTTCACTATCGTTGTTGGAACAACGGCGGCTTTCAATGTGTTTTTCAAGAAGACCGAGCACATCAATTGAAAGTACGCGCTTCAGGCGCGGGTCGTCGAAATCCAGGCCGCCCTCTGTAACAAGGGTCGCCTTCACGAACGGGAAACCGCGTTCGACCAGTTCTTCGAATCTGTGAACTGTAACGTTGCTCGGGTCATCAAGAAGATCCTGATCGTCAAAAACGGCTCCGACAGTCAGACCAAGCGCCGCAAAGTGGTCGGATAGGTGAATCTCGACCTCGTTAATCAAATCCCATTTCGAAGTGTATTCGGTCATGTCCGAAAGCAGATCGAACGCAGAGCCTTCCAATGCCCGGTTTCTAAGCGTGAAAAAGTAGCTTTGTTTATGCGGGCGCAACTCATTATTGTTTGTCATGAACAGCACGTCGTCAGCCCGTCCGTCAGACCGCACCAACAAATCACGTAACGCGTCAGCCGAGGTCGGAATGATGGAGTCGTTGGTAAAGCTCACTTCTTTGCAATTGCTCAATCCACCGATGGAGCGGACGGCGCAGGACCATGCTCCGAAATCGAACCCCCGATTCGGACGCGACAAAATGCAGACAAAACGGCTCAAATCTTGCTCGGTGCATTTGAACTCACCATCGGAGTTGGCAACAAGAACGACCGAGAAACCAGCCTCCCGATAACAGTCCACCTGGTAGCGATGGAGTTCAGAAAGGCGACTTTCAGCCGCGTACACCACGTAAATCAAAAGGCGCGCCTGTTTTGGGAACGGCTCTGCGTGAATCACATGATAGTCTGTATTGCTTGGCACAAGCGGTTCCGTGCTCTGTAAGCTGTCGAATACTCCCTCGATAAATGGCGCAAAGCGGGCCCGCGGCTTTCCTGATTTATGAAAAACCAAGCGCTTCGCGTACGGGCGTGCAGTTCTGCCATCAAAGAGCAGACTACGAACCCAGCCGCGTGGCTTGCCACTGGCATGAAATGCAAATCCAGACATGGTGACGAGACTTCTAAGGTTTAAATGAGATATGCATGTAAGAGGGTCGCGCGTGAACAATCGACAGCGCGAAAGTAGTATAAGCCGCCAGGGAACTCAACCCCACGATAACGTCCGAAGGGGCTACTATTTTAATCGCCAGGTTCGGCTACATTTGAGTTTTGAGGTTGCCATTGGGCAGTTGAAGCCTTTTTGCACCCAGTTAGTCTATTGGCTACCAATCGAAATTGCATTGCTCCGAATGACGATGATATGAACGGGCGCAATGTTCCAACACACTTGGGTCAGAAAAACCAATTAATCGCTGCGCACAAAAACTAACGAACGTTAGATTTGGACCTGATCCGCTGCTCACCATCCCAGCCTGCATCTCCGGTCGAAAGCAAAACAAGACGCCGGTCAAATACGACATGCGTAAAAGTATGCGGCGACACCGAATTGAGGTCATTTCCGCAGGCTGAAAACCTAGCGGCGAGTTACAACCCGATATGACAAGTACCCGAAGGGCATCCTGCCAGCAATCGCACTGGTCAATCTCGCAATTTACTGGGTATAAGTCCGGAACTTAGATCATTTTATATTGGAATGAAGCATATGGACACTAACTCAGGTAATGGCGAAACATCAGTCGACCAATCTCTGACATTCGACTATCATGGCTATGACGTGCCCATCAAATTGGCCGAGATGACGGGTGGGGGACCTGACACCTTTCCGCCGATCGCCGAGCATCATCAAAGACTTCTACGTCGCTGGATTAAACTCGTGCCCTCGGATCGGGTCTTGGAGTTAGGTTGTGGAATTGGTCGCGATGCTATTCCATTGGAAGAATACCTGACCACCGGAAGTTATACCGGGGTGGATGTTATCGCACCGTCTATCGAATGGCTGAACACTAACGTCGCGCCGCAGAATCCAAGGTTTACATTCCATCATTCAAACGTATCAGACGACCTTCACAACCCCGCAGGTAGCGAGACGGCAGAGAACATTAAGCTTCCGGCGAAAAACAACTCGATTGATAAGATTTTTTTATTTTCCGTTTTCACCCACATGTTTAAAAACGAAATCGAGCACTACTTAAGTGAGTTTCGTCGTATTCTGGCTCCCGGTGGTATGGTCTTCGCAACCGGTTTTACCTATACACCAGCCGTTTTAAATAAGGCACGCCAAACTGACCTCACCCCATGGCGTCTTGCGTTCGAACACGAAGTCGAAGACGGAGTCCGCATTAATTCGCCAGAGTCGCCACGCGGTGCAGTTGCCTTTAGAAACGACGTTTGGCGAGGCATCATGGAGTCGTCCGGGCTCGAGGTACAAGCTCATTTGAATGGCGGATGGTCAGGGTATTTTGACGACGCCGTTGACGGGCAGGACGTTGTTGTGCTTCGGATGCCACGCCGTTCCCTGGCAGAACGGATATTTCAACGAAAACGGCGAAAGTAGATCCGACGCAGAATTTAACCGACTAGATGAATAGTCTACTATCTCGGTTCACGCGTCCTTTTCTTCCATATCGACTGACGACGGGCAGAAGCTCTTGGCACTCGTCAGCCTTAAGGAACCCATCACGCTCCATCCTTTCGACGGTGTTACCTTGAACTTGACGCAGCTCATCCTGTCCCAGCCCGTGGTTGTAAATCTCGCTGGCGCGGCGTTCATCCTTAGACCAACCGCCCAGCTGCACGGCGTCCTCGTCATCAATGCCCGCCCTGTGTGCAATCGTACGCCAAGTGTACCTGATTGAAAATATGTCCAGCATTACGTTGTCTGTGGCCGGCCCAGAAAATCATCGCTAAGGCGGCTATCCCAACGATACTTCTCGAGGTCTCGGAGAAACGGAAACCTATCGAGCACTCTTGTTGTGTTTGCGCAATCGCCAGTTTTCGGAAGCCTTCCCAATCCGACTATGTGATTAACAACGCCCTTCACTTCTTCTCGATCCATTCCGTCGATAGCGTAGAGGTCTGCATCGGCTTCAATCTCTAGTCCAAATAAACCATGCAGCGTTGTCAACTGACATGCAGAGATGTCAATCTGAACGGTATCTTCGCCGTTAATCTGAATGGCATTTCTGACCTTCTTTGGAAGCCCTAGGTAGCCCCCTTTGCCCGTCTGAAACCTCCCCCTCGGTCCCATTCATAGCCGTCTTTCTTCCCGTCATTAAAAACACGGTACAGCACAGGAGGCGCACAATGGCTGTATTCCCATTCAGCCAAGAATCGATTTATTTCCCTGACCTTCTGTTCCAGCTGATCTGTGTACGGAGTCTCAGTGTACTTAATGCGGTCTCCCCTTGACTGCCTCATCAGCTTCGACGCCCTAAGATGAATTGGCTCTTCAGTTTTCCAATCCCTTCTGAAATGCAGTGCCATGCTTTCTGGAGTGATCCCACTTTCGGCAAGTTCTTTCAGAAGAAGCGGTGTAGCTCTAAGGCGTGATGCCCTAGCTTTGGTTGCTTTCTTTGAACGGTATGGCTGACCATCAAAGTCCTCCAGAACACTGTAGCCTTTAGCCACATCCATCAAACCCATTCGCGGCCAATAACTGTACAATGTTTCGTAGTGCCGACTCGTGGCCCTTGTGTTCCCGAAGCCCCGTCTATCGCTCAGACGCCAACACCAGCCCTCAGCATCTTGGTTCAATGACGCTTCCAAAAGGTCACCAACCAAAGCTGCTACCGTAGACCTTAGAGACTCCCTAGCCGCAGCTGTGGGCCTTCTACTCTTGGGCTCTTGGGCTTTCCCAAAATTAACTGTTTGCTCCAAAAGATCATCTACAGCCTCGGACACTGCCTCAAAATTCGGGATCAACCTTAAGGATACCATGTGGGCAGAATTGAGAACATTGAAGTTAAGTTCTGGTTTGGTCTCGGTCATTTTTTTCATTCCGCTCTACGTTTTTGCGGCGCGGGTCATTGGTACATGCATTTAGTCGTGCATCTTGTCAGGTGTTGTATTGGTAGACGTTGTGGATTGCCGTCTTTCTGCTTCCCTTTGAAGCATCTTCGACAGATGGTCATGCAGACCAGACAACTCATGTCCAAGACCGTACCCTTCGCCCACTCCATCACGTTTCCAGCCGCCTATTCGGTCAACAACGTCAGGTGGACAGTTGGTGTTTCTTAGGCGATCTCGCATAGAGTGCCGAAGACTGTGCAGAGTTTGTTTTTCACCTCTGAGGTTCTGGTCTTTGAGCCATTTGTTCAAAGTCGCGGACACAGAGTTGCTATTGAAGTCTCCGTTTTTGACAACTTTGGGAAAGACAAATTTGCCGTCTGCAGCGGCCACGGCCCGCCTGATTGCCCATAACGACACGCCACTTAGCGGAACCGCTCTTTTCGATGCCTTTGTCTTTAACCCCCTAACACTGTTGGGAGTGAGTTTTATATGCGGAGTTTCGGCTTCAAGGAAAACATCGTCGCGCAATAACCCAGCGATCTCCGCCAGCCTAGCAGCTGTGTCGCTGAGTGCAGCGATAACCCATCGTCGCTCGTCATCCACTTCCATGCAACGTTGCTGAATTGCCTACACTTCTTCCAGCGAAAAGGGTAACCTAGTTGGCTCCCTATCAGAGTCTATTTCAGGGATAACCAGATCTGAGAGTGGATTCTCCATACGAACTTTGAGCTCTCTGATCGCCGTATTGAATATTGGCCTAATCTGGTTCAGGTATCGCTTCACTGTGGCGGGTTTGACCGTCTTCAGCAATTCCTCCACGAAAGCATTACCGTGATCCCTGTCGTATCGGTTGATGGGGAGTTCACCGTTTATTTCAATGAACAACGCTACAGACCTATCAAACTGACTGTCTTCCGCGCGTTTAGGGTAGAAATACAGATGCTTGTCCTTGACCTCAGAAAAGTAAGGAGCTGATAAATCGTGCAGTTCCTCTGAGTCAGCATGATACAGTTCTGCTGCCATCCTTAGAGCGGGCGGAAGCCGTTCCGCTACGATACCCGGTGCGTATCCATCTTGGTCGCGAGACTCTTGAACAAGCTCATCAATAAAAACGGTCTGGCTCAAGGTCATACTTGGCATACTCGGCAGCTTGTCCCGGTTTCAAATCATGCTTTCGAAGGATTGCCATCGCTTCTTCTCGAAGCGCAAGTTCCCCACCCTCGTCTGACTTCAAGAAGCCCCATTCACGGTCTAACCTTTTTGTAATCTGTTGCGCCTTCCTTGCGGCCTCTGCTGGTTCCTTAGTTCCAAGGGACTCGAAATAAAATTCCTTCCCATTGTAATGAACCTGTAAGTCCCTTGGTATTCTGCGCCGGTAGTTCGCTCTACCTCCACGCCATTCAACATGTTTGATAGTCATTCTTATTGGACCGTATCTGAACCAGTTCTTCGACATGTGTCACCTATCGGGGTACAGGAAGCTTCTAAGGTATGGAAAGCACATACTTTTTTAGAATAGTCTGGCGACCCCGGCAGGATTCGAACCTGCAACCTGCCCCTTAGGAGGGGGCTGCTCTATCCAGTTGAGCCACGGGGCCGCGCAAGGCTCTCTGTAGCCGGGTTTTTCGGCCTTGTCATGGCCTTTGCGCGATGGTTGTAAATCTTACTCTGTTCACGCTACCATCGGGCAAAACAACATCGCAGGTGCCCCAGTGACAACAGAAACCAAACGCCCGCTTACCCTTCGTGATGTTTCGGAAGCGTCCGGAGTATCGGAAATGACGGTCAGTCGGGTTCTACGGAACAGGGGCGATGTTTCGGACGCCACGCGCACCCGCGTCTTGGCCGCCGCGAAAGAGCTGGGGTATGTGCCAAACAAAATCGCGGGCGCATTGGCATCCAGCCGGGTTAATCTGGTGGCGGTGATCATCCCCTCGCTGTCGAACATGGTCTTCCCCGAGGTTCTGACCGGCATTAACCAGGTGCTGGAAGACACCGAGCTGCAACCGGTTGTGGGCGTCACCGACTATATGCCGGAAAAAGAGGAAAAAGTACTGTACGAGATGCTCTCGTGGCGGCCGTCCGGAGTCATCATTGCAGGCCTGGAACACACCGAGGCCGCGCGCGCCATGCTGGATTCCGCGGGGATTCCGGTGGTCGAGATCATGGATACAGACGGCAAACCTGTGGACGCGATGGTCGGGATCTCTCATCGTCGTGCCGGGCGCGAAATGGCGCAGGCGATCCTGAAGGCGGGCTATGAGCATATCGGG
Organism: Ruegeria sp. CDSB013; assembly: GCF_059611165.1. NCBI lineage: Bacteria > Pseudomonadati > Pseudomonadota > Alphaproteobacteria > Rhodobacterales > Roseobacteraceae > Ruegeria > Ruegeria sp. CDSB013. The sequence goes on from NZ_JBXWPA010000009.1 coordinate 77,592, forward strand.
TTCATGGGCACCAAAATGCCGCTGGATCACAGGGCGCGCAAACGGTTCGAAGGCTTCACCGAAGTTCTGGGCAAACACGGGGTCGAGATCGAGGATCGCGAATTCTACTCTGGCGGATCAGCTCTGGCCAAAGGGCGTGAGATGACTCAGACCATGCTGGAACGGTCGCCCGATCTGGATTTCCTCTATTACTCCAATGACATGATCGGTGCGGGTGGGCTGCTGTATCTGCTGGATCAGGGTATTGATGTGCCGGGGCAGATCGGCCTGGCCGGGTTCAATAACGTTGAACTTTTGCAAGGCCTGCCGCGCAAGCTGGCCACAATGGACGCCTGCAGGTTGGAGATCGGACGCACAGCCGCAGAGATCATCGCGGCGCAATTGGCTGATCCCAATGCCGAGGTCGACACACGTGTAACCCTGACCCCCAAGATCAGCTTTGGCGACACCCTAAAGCGGCGCTGAACACGTGGCGCTGCAACGGCTGGGCAACCGAACAGCTCGCGCGCTGTTCATGGATCGTCATGCATTGGCCGAGCCGCCATCGGGCGGCGCAAAAGGCGCGGAATTGCTGGACCTGATCCATCGTCTTGGCTTTGTGCAATTGGACAGCATCAACACGGTTGCGCGCGCCCATGACATGATCCTGTTTTCGCGGCGCCCATCCTATCGCGCAGGCAATCTCAAACGCTTGTACGAAAGCGACAGGGCACTGTTTGAACACTGGACCCATGACGCCGCTGTCATTCCGATGGCGTTTTATCCGCACTGGCATTTGCGGTTTCAGCGCGATGCAGATCTGCTGAAGTCCCGATGGAAAAACTGGCGCCGCGACGGGTTCGAGCAGCGATTTGCAACCGTTCTGCAACATATACGGGATCACGGGCCAGTATCCTCGTCCGATGTTGGCAAGGACGAGAAAAAGGGGTCCGGCGGCTGGTGGGACTGGCATCCGTCAAAAACGGCGCTGGAGTTTCTTTGGCGCTCGGGCGCACTGACGGTCATAGGGCGGCAAGGATTTCAAAAGCGCTATGATCTGACAGAGCGTGTGATCGAAACGAATCTTTGCCCGGGCAATATGCCCTGTGATGCCGAGGAGACAGTGGATTGGCTGTGCAACGCGGCGCTTGATCGGTTAGGGTTTGCAACCTCGGGCGAATTGGCTGCGTTTTGGGACACTGTCACGACAAGCGAGGCAAAATCTTGGTATGAACAGGGTCTAATCCAGGGAAAATTGGAAGAAATCGAGGTGATCTGCGCGGACGGCAAGCTGCGCAAAGTGATCGCTCGACCAACCATTTCCAAGGATGCAGGGGCTGCACCCCGTCCCCCAGGCCGCATTCGGATCCTTAGCCCATTTGATCCCATGCTGCGCGACCGCAACCGGGCCGAACGGTTGTTCGGCTTCCACTATCGCATCGAGGTTTTTGTACCCGCTGCAAAGCGCACCTACGGTTACTATGTGTTCCCGCTGCTTGAGGGCGACCGATTGATCGGGCGGATTGACATGAAAGCCAACCGGGATCGCGGGGTGTTACAAGTCAGCGCCTTATGGCCGGAACGATCCGTGCGCTGGTCCGATGCCAGAACCAAAAGGTTGCAGTCAGAGCTCGACCGAGTCCGACGATTTACCGGGCTGGACAACGTAGAATTTGCCTGCGATTGGTTGAAAGACCCTAAATAGGGTCTTTTTTCAGATCAAACTCAGGCTGATAGGCTGTAATCCGTCAATCCCGCCTTCCAGGACATCGCCCGCCAACACCGGGCCAACCCCAGCCGGTGTGCCAGTCAGGATCAGATCACCGGGCCGCAGGTGATAGTATCCAGACAAATGGCAAATGACCTCATCTATCTTCCAGATCAGCTCTTCCAGCGTCGCGTCCTGCCGCGTTTCCCCGTTCACGTTAAGATAAATGCGTTTATTGTCGTCCGGCGACCAATCTGCCGCGCGGGTCAACGGGGCCAGCACGGTGCCGTTTTCCAGATCCTTGCCCAGATCCCACGGGCGCTGTTTATTCCGTTCGCGGATTTGCAGGTCACGGCGCGTCATGTCCAGCGCACAACCGTAGCCATAAACCGCATCCAACGCCTCGGCACGCGTTGCACGGAAAACGGGTTTGCCGATCGCAACCGCCAGCTCCATCTCATGGTGAAAATTCTCTGTTCCCGGCGGATAAGGCACGGTTGCACCTGACAGAACCGCGTTCGGGGCAGATTTCGTAAAGTAGAAAGGCGCCTCACGATCGACCTCATTTCCCATTTCGGCCGCATGGGCCGCATAATTGCGGCCGACACAGAAAATGCGTCCCACTGGATACGTCGACAATTCACCCTCAACCGGGATCGAAATCGGGTCGGGTAAGGAAAACAGGTTGTCCGGCATCAAAGCCCCCTAACTGCAACTGGCAGCTTGTTTCTAAGTTGGCAGGGCCAGTTGAACAAGCCATGCAGGATCGCGCTGGACCTCACCTTCATGCGATCTGGACCTGTCGTCGGCTGTTCACAATTCAAAGTTTCGCCTTGGAAAGCTTTGGGCACGCGCTACCTTTGGTTGTATCATGGATCGCGCCAACATCGTTTAGACACTCATTCCCTGGCGAGAACCGAAATCCACCCGTCGCTGATCAGGCGATTTGCCTGCAGGCGGGTGCAACTGAATCAGAGAGCGACGGCCAAAAACCTGTACCCCCACACGGTCTTTGTGTCCGGATGTCCGCCTATTTTCAGGTGGCTGTTTCTCTGAGGTGTGAGCCGGATAAAGCCATCCGGCCACAGGCCAGACACGCAGTCCAGTCAAAGTCTGGCCACCCCGCCGGAGGATACCCATACTTCTCTGGCGGGGACAAAAGCCTTTGCATGCGCGACGTGCGATCAGGTCTTCAGATCATGCAGATCATTCAGCAGGTCCAGCAGCGCTTCGTGCCGATCCGGGCCTAGCTGGGTCTTGATCTCTTCAGCCAGGCGTAGTGTCACCTGCATGTTGTCCTGGATGATCTTTTGGCCTTTGGCCGTGATATCGATGATCTGACGACGCTTATCCTCGGGATGGACCCGGCGCCGGATCAAATCCTTGGCTTCCAGTTTTTGCAGAATGCGCGTCAGACTGGGCAGCAAAAGGCACGATCGATCCGCGATATGCGTTGGCTCTTGGGTGCCTTCTTCTTTCAGAACACGTAGAACGCGCCATTGCTGTTCCGTAACACCCGCATCAGCCAGCATATTTCGAATGGGCCCCATGACCCTTTCGCGCGCCCGCAGCAGTGCAATCGGCAATGAGCGGGACGTATTAGGCAGGTCTCTGGTCATAGTGGAATTTTTGCCCAAATCGAATCAAACTGCAACTGGCAAAGCATTTTATATATGATATCAAAGATTTAACTGTTTAGTATTCGACCTTTTTAGGCACAGCGCAGCATCTAGGCGCATCTCAAAATTAGTAAACAAAGCAATTAATATTGACGTTTTCTTCAGAATGACGATCACTGGACGCGCAAAGAAACTAAGTCCCGGTCCGATCCCGGGGTTGGCAGAAATCTGAGGGTTAAGATGAAGTGGGATGAGTTTTCGGATTGGGGCAAACGAATTGCCGAGTGGACGCAGGATTACCACCTGACTGTAGGTGACAAGCCCGTCCGCGCTCGGACTGAGCCGGGGGATATCCTCAACGCCCTGCCCGCGCGGCCACCCGAGCACGCACAGCCACTGGAGGACGTGTTTCAGGATTTCGAACAGATCGTGATGCCAGGGATCACTCACTGGCAACACCCAAGGTTCTTTGCCTATTTCAACTCGAACGCCTCAGCCCCATCGGTCCTGGCCGAATTTCTGGCCAGCGCCATCGCACCGCAATGTATGTTGTGGCAGACCTCACCAGCCGCGACCGAGATGGAAACGCGGATGATGGACTGGTTGCGCCACGCGCTGGATCTGCCCGAGGGTTTCGCTGGCGTTATTCAAGACTCCGCCTCGTCAGCGACATTGGCTGCTGTGCTAACGATGCGCGAGAAGGCGTTGAAATGGCAGGGAAATCAACAGGGTCTGTTTGGGCAAAAACCTCTGCGCGTCTATTGCTCGGCCGAAGTGCACACGTCGGTCGATCGTGCCATTTGGGTTGCGGGGATCGGGCAAGACAATCTGGTGCGGATTCCGATCAAGGGAGATTGGCGCGGGATGGATCCCGCAGCACTGGAGGCAGCGATCCAGGCCGATTTAGACTCTGGTTTACATCCGGCGGGCGTTATCCTTTGCGTTGGCGGAACAGGAACGGGTGCAACCGATCCTGTGGATGAATGTCTGAAGATCGCCCAGAAATACGGTCTTTATTCCCACGTGGATGCGGCCTGGGCCGGATCGGCCATGATTTGCCCGGAATACCGCCACTACTGGCCCGGCGTGGATCAGGCCGACAGCATCGTGTTCAACCCGCATAAGTGGCTGGGTGTGCAATTTGATTGCTGCGCGCATTTTCTGAAAGACCCCGATGATCTGGTGCAGACGCTGGCGATCAGCCCCGAATTCCTCAAGACCCACGGCAAGGATGGCATCATCAACTATTCGGAATGGTCGGTGCCTCTGGGTCGCCGGTTCCGGGCGCTCAAGCTATGGTTCGTGATCCGGGCATATGGGCTGGAAGGGTTGCGCCAACGGCTGCGCAACCACGTGAACTGGTCCGTGGCGCTGCATGACCGGTTGGCGGCAGAGGCGGATTTCGAAATCGTAACTCAGCCTATGTGGTCTTTGTGGACGTTCCGCTATGCGCCGGAAGGTCATGCGGATCTGGACGACTTGAACCTGCGTTTGGTAAACGCCATCAATGACGACGGCCGCATCTATTTGACGCAAACCCGCGTGGATGGCGATCTGGTGATCCGGTTCCAGGCCGGTCAGTTCGAAACCACCGAAGACGATGTCCGAATGGCCTATGACGTCATAACCGAAATCGCCCGCTCACTGACATAGACAGGAGGTCCGGCCATGCCAGTCCAGAAAAACAGTTTCAAACAGGCTCTAATACAGGGTGAACTGCAGATCGGCTGCTGGATGAGCTTTGCCGAATCCGTCACTGCAGAAATCATGGGCACCGCCGGGTTTGACTGGCTGGTCATTGACGGAGAACATGCGCCGAACGATATCCGATCAATACGTGATCAGCTGATGGCGTTGGCGGCCTGCGCCTCGCACCCGGTGGTGCGGGTTCCGGTTGGCGAAACCGCTTTGATCAAGATGGTGCTGGATGCCGGGGCGCAAACTGTTCTGGTACCGATGGTCGAAACTGCCGATCAGGCGCGACAGTTGGTTCGGGACTGCCGTTATCCCCCAACAGGTGTGCGCGGCGTAGGGGCCGGTGCGGCTCGGGCGACAATGTACGGCTCGATCCCGGAGTACATTCAATCTGCGGACGATCAAATCTGCCTTCTGGTGCAAGTGGAAAACCGCGCCGGGATGGCCGCACTGGATGATATCCTAAAGGTCGAAGGCGTCGACGGGGTGTTTATCGGCCCAGCGGATCTGTCCACCGACATGGGATATCAAGGAAACAGCGCAGCGCCGGAAGTGCGCGCTGTCATTGCGGACGCCATCACAAAGATCAGAGCCGCGGGCAAAGCCCCCGGCATACTGGGCACCAATGACGAGGCCAGCCAAGCCTATTATGAAATGGGCGCACAGTTTCTTGCGGTCGGCATTGATGTGATGTTGCTGGCGCAGGCATCCCGCGCGTTGGCGGCGAAATGGAAGGCGAAATAGCGCGTCAGGCGTACATGGTGGCGGCGGCCTGCGCATAGCCGCCCGAAGCCCCATCCACAAAGTGAACATGATCGTCGCGCGTCGCCGAGGGGACGATACATGTCATCATCGCCTCGTCCTGCGCATGCAGCCCATAACGGATCTTGCCCTGTCCGCGCGCCTGTTCGAGCATCATCCGGATTTGCGTCAACGTGGCAGCGTCACAATCCAGCGTCATTTTCAGCCCATCATCGAATTTTCGGTAATCGGCGTTGCGGCTGACCATGCGTTTGTAATGTTCAGGTTCAAACTTGCCCAACCGTTTTCCCGATGCGAACAACAAGGCAATCAAAAGATTCTGGCCCAGCAATTTCACCCGCTGCATCAACAAATTGCGCCCTGCCCGCGATACGCGGGCGTCCAGACCCACATCCGGCGGCGGCCAACTGATCGGTGGACCATTTTCTGGCACCGGATGCCCCGAACGCTCCAATTCTTCTGACGCCGACAGGACCGAACGGGCCAGATCCGCAAAGTCACTCTCGGTCGCATTTGCTGTGGGCTGAACCACGACCGAGACGATCTGACCATTGCGAGCCCTGCTGTTGGACCAACGGCAGGACAACCCGGTCAGGTCGGGCTGTGCCCCAGGGTCGGCAGGCGGCACAGTAAAGGTACCAGCCTTCATCTGTGCTTCGGCCCAGGCCAACCCGCCACCCGAAAACATGGCGTAATCCACCCCATCAGACGGCGCATAACGCGCGACCCGCAGGTCCTTTCCTGCCTTACGAATTTCGGCAACCGGAACCAACGCCGCGCGTAGCGAGATCGAGAATTCTTCTTCCGCCCAGCGCCTGAGGTCCGCCAATACCGTTTTGGCGGTGTCGATCTCACTTGCGGGCACGGCGAATCCGGCACCGTCGCCGCCAAAAACATAAGGGAACTCCTTGCCGTGAAGCGCGTTGATCATGGCCGAGATCACCGCCGCGCCGACCATATTCACCGTCTTGTAGCGCCCTTTTGCAATCTCACCGGTGGAGTCGACGATATCTGCCACGCCCAACGCCCAATCGCCCGGAACGGCAGAGAAACGCGCCGGGTCCACCAAACGGGTAAAGTCCCGCAACAGGGGAAGACTGTCATAGAACGCGGCCTGGGCGTCTTTCATTGGCACCTCGGATATTCGGTAAGGACAAGGATAGCCCGAATGTGATCACTGTCCGGCAAAATCAGTATAGCACACGCGCTTGTGTGTGGCACCGTGACGTGCCAAGCATTTCTTCGCCGGTTTGGGGGAGAGGGTTTTCATGAAGGCAGGTCTGGTGGTGTTGTGCCTGGGCTATGTGCTCAGCCAGTTCTTTCGCGCCTTTCTCGCGGTTCTCAGTGTTGATCTGGGGCGCGATATCGGGGCCACGCCCGAGGATCTGGCCTTTGCGTCAGGTCTTTGGTTTCTGATCTTTGCCGCCATGCAGTTGCCCGTAGGCTGGGCACTGGACCGAGTTGGACCGCGCCTGACGGCGGCGGTCTTGCTGCTGGTCGGTGGTGCCGGCGGAGCGGCATTGTTTGCCCTATCCAGCTCCCCTTTTCACATCGCCATCGCCATGGGGTTGATCGGGGTCGGCTGCTCACCGGTTTTGATGGCGTCTTACTATATCTTCGCCCGCGAATTCCCACCTGCCCGCTTCGCCACTTTGGCGGCTGTCATGCTGGGTGTCGGATCGGTCGGCAATCTGGTTGCCTCGTACCCTACTGCGCTGGCGGTCGAGTTGATGGGATGGCGCGCCACGATGGGAATGCTGGCCGTTTTTTCCGCCGCGATCGCGTTGGGCATCTGGTTCAGCGTACATGATCCCAAACGTGTCGAGACCGAACACAGGGGATCGGTGCTAGACCTGCTGAAAGAACCCGCCCTGTGGGCGATCTTGCCGCTGATGCTGGTGGCCTATGCCCCGTCGGCGGCAACGCGCGGCCTTTGGGCCGGGCCATACCTCAGCGATATCTTCGGCCTTAGCACCACCCAGATCGGGACAGCGACCTTGATCATGGGGGCGGCGATGATTGCAGGTACCTTTGCGTATGGGCCGCTCGATCGAATGCTGGGAACGCGAAAATGGGTGATCTTTGGCGGCAACGCGCTGGGCACAGTGGGGCTGGTTCTGATGTGCCTTTGGGTCGACAACGCAGTTTGGCTGGCGGTTGTCCTGATGGCAGCGATCGGGTTTCTGGGGGCCAGCTTCCCGGTCATCATGGCTCATGGCCGGGCATTTGTGCCGCCGCATCTGGTTGGGCGCGGCATGACCCTCCTGAACCTCTTCGGCATTGGCGGTGTAGGACTGGCGCAATTTGTTACCGGCCGCATCCACGCTGCCACGGTGGACATCAGCCCGACCGCGCCCTACACAGCGATATTCGGCTTTTTTGCGCTCACGCTGGCCATCGGCTGCGTGATCTATTTGTTCAGCCGCGACAGCGTCGACTAACGCTGGAACTGCCAGGAGTGTCCATGTCCGACCCGCGCGTCATTGCCCCCAACCTCAAACGCAGACTTTCGGGTGTGACCGCGACGATTGCCCGGTTGGTGCCGCTGCAAGTGCAATGGATCGACATCGCGGCCACCGGGCCGGGTCTGCCGGATGACATCCCACATATCCCGCTGGGCCGCCTGCCCTTTTTGTCGCGCAAAACACTGCGCGTCTGGCACGCGCGTCGCAATACCGAGATGCTGCTGGGCCTGATCCTGCGAAACGTTCTGCGGCTGCGGTTGAAGCTGCTGTTCACCAGCGCCTCGCAACGTGCGCATTCGGGTTACACCAAATGGCTGATCGACAAAATGGACGCGGTCGTCGCGACTTCGCGCAAAACCGCCGGGTATCTGGAGAGAGATGCGCAAGTCATCATGCATGGCATCAACTTGCAGGATTTCACACCGCCCGAAGACAAAGCTGCAGTTCGGGCGCGACTGGGGTTGCCAGATGGTCTATTGCTGGGCTGCTATGGCCGCATTCGTCACCAGAAGGGCACCGATGCCTTTGTCGACGCAATGATCGACCTGTGCGGCCGCTTCGACGACGTCCATGGCATCGTCATGGGCCGCGCCACGGAAAAGCACACGAGCTTCCTGACCGAATTGAAAGACAAGGTCGCCAAGGCGGGCCTGTCCGACCGCATTCTGTTCATGCCCGAGGTGACCGTCGATCAGATCGCCGAATGGTATCAGGTGCTGGACCTGTTCATTGCTCCGCAAAGGTGGGAAGGGTTCGGCCTGACGCCGCTGGAAGCAATGGCTTGCGGCGTGCCGGTTGTTGCCACGGATGTAGGCGCGTTCTCCGAGATCGTCACTGACCCGTCGCTGGGCCGCGTGGTCCAACCCGGTGATATACCCGCGCTTGCCGAAGCCGCCGCCGAAATGCTGTCCGACCTCGAATCCCTTGCCCGTTCCAGTATCACAGCCCGCACCCATGTCGAGCAGAATTTCGACATCAATGGTGAGGCAAAGACGCTTGTCGCGCTCTATGAACGCCTTTTGACCGACACCTGAGGCGATGCGCCACGTCAAATCGGTGTCATTGCGCGAAATAAACCCCGAAAACTCTTTTTTCTTTGCTGCAACGCGGCTATGAACGCGCGTCCTTAACATTGGAGACATGAAATGGGCTATCGCGTCGTAGTCGTCGGCGCCACGGGTAACGTGGGCCGCGAAATGCTGAACATTCTGGCTGAACGCCAGTTCCCCGTCGATGAACTTGCTGTTCTGGCAAGCCGTCGTTCGCTGGGCACCGAAGTAAGCTTTGGCGACACGACACTCACTACCAAGGATCTGGACACGTTCGATTTCACCGGCTGGGACATGGCGCTGTTTGCCGTGGGGTCCGAGGCGACCAAGGTCTACGCCCCCAAAGCGGCCAAAGCTGGCTGCGTGGTGATCGATAACTCGTCGCTCTATCGTTATGACCCGGACATTCCGCTGATCGTGCCGGAATGTAACCCGCAGGCGATCCACGACTACAAAAACAAGAACATCATCGCCAACCCCAACTGCTCGACCGCGCAGATGGTTGTCGCGCTGAAGCCGCTGCATGACCGCGCGCGCATCAAGCGCGTCGTCGTGTCGACCTATCAGTCGGTGTCTGGCGCCGGTAAGGAAGGCATGGACGAGCTGTGGGATCAGACCAAAGCGGTCTACAATCCCACCACGGACGTTCCGCCAAACAAGTTCCAGAAGCAGATCGCCTTCAACGTCATTCCGCAGATCGACGTGTTCATGGAAGACGGCTCGACCAAGGAAGAGTGGAAGATGGTTGTGGAAACCAAAAAGATCGTCGATCCGTCGATCAAGGTCACAGCCACCTGCGTCCGCGTTCCGGTCTTCGTCGGCCACTCTGAGGCCGTGAACATCGAGTTCGAGGAATTTCTGGACGAAGACGAAGCGCGCGACATCCTGCGCGAGGCCCCAGGCATCATGGTGATCGACAAGCGCGAACCCGGTGGCTACGTCTCGCCGATCGAATGCGCGGGCGATTTCGCAACATTCATCAGCCGCATTCGTCAGGACTCGACCATTGAGAACGGCATCAACCTGTGGTGCGTCTCGGACAACCTGCGCAAAGGTGCAGCGCTGAACGCAGTACAAATCGCCGAATTGCTGGGCCGTGAGGTTCTGAAAAAGGGCTAAGTTCCTTTTCAGCATTTAGCGAACAGAGAATTTAAGCCTCGCCTTTCCCGGCGGGGCTTTTTTTGTCTGATGTCGTGCGACAATTGTTTGCCTACTTTCTGCAGTCCTTTGCCATTTACTTGGCCAAATCTGCAGCCCACTTTGCAATCAAGCTTGATATGCAGTAAAATTACTGCATATTGATTTCGATGACAGATAATCACCTCGATCTTATTTTCAAAGCTCTCTCCGACAGCACGCGCCGCCGCATCATCGACCATCTGAGCAAACAAACGGCTCAGTCATTGTTCGAGGTATGCGCGGCATCGGTTGCAGACGACGGCATCGCTTTGTCCCGCCAGACGGTTTCCCAGCATCTCACCGTTTTGGAGAAGGCTGGTTTGATCGAGACCACATGGAGGGGGCGGACGAAAGCCCATTCGCTAATCGTCAACGAAGATCATATCGCCGCGGCATCATGGCTCATGAAATACAAACAGAAGGGATAGAAAAATGAAAATCTATGTGACCAACGTTTTTGTCGACGACCAAGACAAGGCAGAAAAATTCTATACTGATACTCTCGGCTTCACAGTTAAGAACAATATCCCGTTGGGTGAAAATCGTTGGCTGACAGTGGTGTCAAGCGAAGAACCCGAAGGAACAGAGTTGTTGCTTGAACCAAGCGACCACCCTGCTGTGAAACCTTATAAAGAAGCACTTGTGTCTGACGGTATCCCTGCACATTCGTTTCAGGTGGAAGACCTGGATGAAGAAAGGAAAAGACTGGGCGATCTTGGCGTAGAGTTCACTGTTGAGCCAATGGATGCCGGACCGGTTCGCATGGCGATTTTTGACGATACCTGTGGGAACCTCATTCAATTGATCCAGATGATGGACGCTGCCCAATAATAAACGTCAAATTTGTCACCATGATCTCCTTCCGAACGGCATCTAAAAGCCGTTCGGTTAAATCGCAGTATCCGGCAGAATCGACTCGAACAAAAATAAGAGCTTCTGCCAATCACCCCTGCTGCTCAACCAATGCCTTGAGGTTTGTCAGACCGCGCTCGTAATCTCCGCCGACCCAGCTATCCATCATCAGACCCATCCAGCGCGACATTGGGTTCATGCCAAGATCGGACTCGAACCCCCATATCACCTGAGTCTGATCACCCTCGGGCGTCAGGTCGAAAGAGGCCGATGCTTGCCCCATCGGACCAAAATCCAGCGCCGTTTTAACCGTCTGGTCCTGAACGCTTTCGACGATTTCTTGCGAACCGGTGCCCACCTGCGGGTTCTCTGATGTCCAGTTCAGAGTATTGCCGACACCTGCCTCGGGGCCTGAATAAGACAGCTGGGTTTCCGGATCGCGCGACAGCCAGGGCGACCATTGTTCGGTTTCCTGCATCGAGTTTACGTAAGGAAAGATCGCGCTGGCGGGTGCGTCGATCGTGATGCTGCGGGACAGTTCGGCCTTGCCGGGCAAAAGGTAAGATACGCCAACCAGAACCAGAATGAGAACAAGCAGAATGACAAGAATACGTTTGATGAATCGCATGGCGCGCTCCTGATCCGAAAAATTTGTGTCAATCATAACAAAAAATGGCGCGAAATCAGAGACCTGATCCGCGCCATTCGAATTCTTCAGATGTCGGGTCGCTTAGACAACCACGAATTTCTTCTCGGCAGGGTCATAACATTGCAACCCACCTTCACCGATGTCGGTCCACAGCCCATGCAAGCTCAGCGAGCCGTCATCTACCGCAGAGGAAACGAAGGGAAAGGTCATCAAGTTCTCCAGCGATGCCACGACTGCCTGCCGTTCAAACTGCCGCGCCTGATCGACGCTGTCTTCAACATCGGCAACCAATTCATATCTCGGTTTCAGGATATCCATCCAGCGGCCAACGAAGCTTTCTTTTGCTTCCAGTTGCGGGGCTTTGCCCTTGCACATGTCGATGCAGCCCTGAACGCCGCCGCATTGCGAGTGGCCCAGAACGATCAGGTGCGCGACTTTCAGCGCCGTAACCGCGTATTCGATTGCCGCACTGGTGCCGTGGTGATCGCCATCAGGGGCGTAAGGCGGCACAAGGTTGGCGATGTTGCGGTGAATAAAGAACTCGCCCTGATCAGCGCCGAAGATCGATGTTACGTGAACCCGGCTGTCACAGCATGAAATCACCATCGCACGCGGGCGCTGTCCCTCGGTCGCCAGGCGGCGATACCAGACCTGATTTTCTGAATAGGTGGTGGCTTTCCATCCGTGATACCGCTTGACCAGATAGGTCGGCAGAGGTTTGGCTAAGTCCATTCTCATGTCCCCGTTCTTGTATCTGCCGGCTGCTGTAACCTGAATTCGCAGAAAATTCGACCCATTTTCCAGCATCGACGCAAGGTTTTGCAAAGGATTCTACCGTCAATGTCCAGCTATGCCGTGGGGGCGTAGAGAATTGGGGTAGATGTGGTGGATAAAATAGTCACGCTTGAACAAAAGGAAACCGTTCGGCTGGATACGGACCGCTTGAACGGGCTGTATCACCAATTGGGCGACAAGAATGCATTGGATGTTTTGTGCCGTACGGTCGAGGAATTGGCCGTGCGCCTGTCAAACTGCGAGCGATTTTGGCGTCAGCGCGACTGGGCCGGGCTGCGCAAATGCGCCCGGTCACTGGTGGCCATTGCCGAACAGATTGGCATGACGGCGCTGGCCCGAGTCGCCGGTGATGTGGCGCAATCGGTGGATGTTGGGGATGCGGTCGCGACGGGGGCCACCCTGTCGCGCCTGATCCGTGTAGGTGAGAAATCGCTGACCGTAATCTGGGATCAGCAGGATCTTTCCCTCTGACGGGGCTTGCGGACGGATTGTGGGCGGCTAGGCTGGGCACAAATCGAACCAGCCGAGATGTCCATGACCCTGTCCTTCGCTTCGCCGTCCGAACCCTCTGTACCGCTGCATGTCATTTCGCAACCCGATCTTGACGATTGGTTGAAAGACCAGCCAAGCCACATCGCATCGTGGGTCGAGGCCAATGGATTCACCGGGGCCATGGGACAGGCACTGCTGATCCCGCAATCAGATGGTGCGCCCGAAATGGCATTGGCGGGTTACGGAAATAGCAGCAAGCGCGCGCGCAAACGGTTCCCGTTGGCAGCGGCGGCCGAAGCCTTACGGAAGGGAACCTATCACATCGCATCAGGTGTGCCCGCTGATGCGATAAGCAACGAGTGCCTTGGTTGGTTGCTCACAGGATATGCCTTTAACCGTTACGCCAATCAATCACCTGCCAAGGCGCGACTCATTGCACCCGAAGGTGTTGATGCCGCGCGGATTGAGGCGCTAGCCAGTGCCGAGGCGCTGACCCGCGATTTGGTCAACACACCGGCCTCGGACATGGGACCGGATCAGCTGCAGGCCGCGGCCGAGGATTTGACGCAGGAATTCGGCGCGTCCTGTTCGGTAATCAAAGGCGACGCCCTGCTGGACCAGAATTTCCCGCTGATTCACACGGTCGGACGCGCCGCCGCGCAAACACCGCGCTTGATCGAGATGACATGGGGCAACACCGGGCCCAAACTGACCCTTGTCGGCAAAGGTGTGTGCTTTGACACTGGCGGACTGAATCTGAAGCCAGGGAATTCGATGTCCCTGATGAAAAAGGACATGGGCGGCGCGGCCAATGTGCTGGGACTGGCGCGGATGATCATGGCACTAAAGCTGCCTGTACAACTGCGCGTGCTGATCCCGGCGGTCGAGAACTCGGTGTCCGGCAACGCGTTCCGGCCGGGCGACATCCTGACCTCGCGCAAAGGTCTGACGGTGGAGATTAACAACACCGACGCCGAAGGGCGGCTGGTTCTGGCCGACGCATTGGCGCTGGCGGATGAGGGTGAACCTGACCTGATCATCTCGATGGCGACGTTGACCGGTGCCGCGCGCGTGGCGGTTGGTCCCGATCTGGCGCCCTTTTACACCGATGACGATGGCGCGGCAGACGCGCTGGCCAACGCTGGTCGGCAATCGGCCGACCCTGTCTGGCGGATGCCTTTCCATGAACCCTATGAGGCGATGATCGAACCCGGCATTGCTGATTTGGACAATGCTCCATTAGGTGGGTTCGCAGGCTCGATCACCGCGGCCCTGTTCCTGCGCCGCTTTGTGGGTGACAGCCGCTATATGCATTTCGACATCTATTCCTGGCAGCCCAGCAAAGCCCCCGGACGCAGCAAGGGCGGTCTGGGCCAAGGGCCGCGTGCCGTGCTGACCGCCCTGCCCGAGATTCTGAACCTATGACCCGCCTGCGCGTCATAAAGCCGGTTGTTGATTTGTTGCGCAGCCCGAATGGCCCAAGGGATCGGCAGCTGTTGTTTGGCGACCCGGTAGATGTTGTTGACGATACCGATGGGTGGAGCCGGATCACCTCGGTCAAGGATGGCTATCCCGGTTGGGTCAGGTCCGATCAACTGGGGCCTGAGGCGCAACAGACCCACTGGGTCACCGCGCCCGCGACACATGCCTATCAACAGCCCGACATGAAAAGCCAGGACCGCGTATCGCTGAGTTTTGGCAGCAAATTATGCGTGCTGTCGGAACAGAATAGATTTCTGGAAACTGAACTGGGGTTCATTCCAGCGATTCACGCCAAACTCAGAGCAACGCACCTGACCGACCCCGTAGCGGTGGCCGAGCTATTTCTGGGCACGCCCTATCTTTGGGGGGGAAACAGTTGCTTCGGTATTGATTGTTCTGGGTTGGTTCAGGCCGGTTTACTGGCCTGCGGCATACCCTGCCCCGGTGATAGCAGTGATCAGGAACGCGAACTGGGTACGGCGCTGCCCGCCGGGACTGAACCAAAGCGCGGGGATCTGTTGTTCTGGAAAGGCCACGTGGCATGGGTCTATGGCGAGAACATGCTGCTTCACGCCAACGCCTACCACATGGATGTGACGTTCGAGCCGATGGATCAAGCAATCACACGGATTCTGGAGCAGGGCGACGGGCCAGTAACAGCCCACAAAAGGCTCTAATCAAGGTCGACAGATCGGATCAGCTTGCGTTCTAACACGCGCAGCACGGTGCGCAGGTCATGGCCTCGCTTCAGGATCCGCCCGTCCATGCCGATCACTGAATACATCCCCTGTTTGGATCGCAGACGAGGGTGTTTTTCAACCCGGTAGATCGGATGCTCTGCCGTGCGTCTGAAAATGGAAAAAACCGCCATATCGCGCAGGTTGGAAATACCATAGTCGCGCCATTCTCCGGCGGCGACCATCTTGCCATAGACGGACAGGATATGTGACATCTCGCGCCGGTCGAACGCGACGGGCATCTGGGCCGAGTTTGCAGAAAACCGGCTGGGAGGCTGCATGTTCATACCCTCAGCCTTGCCGGAAAACGCATTTGAATCAAGTCCGGTGCCAACAGGTGTGGTAATTTTGAATCGTTTCGCCTTACCGTCGCCCAACTTGTCGACAGATTAGAATCACCGGCAAAAGCCCAACGGCCAGGATCACAAGCGAGGGTACCGCTGCCCCCTCCAACCGTTCGTCCGAGGCCAGACGATAGGCCTGGACCGCAAGCGTATCAAAGTTGAATGGGCGCATGATCAGGGTCGCGGGCAGCTCTTTCATCACGTCCACAAACACGATCAACAAGGCCGTCAGCAATGAGGGTGTCAGGATTGGCAAATGCACACGGCGCAAGGTGCCCAGCGGCGATTGGCCCAAAGACCGGGACGCAGCATCCATATTGGCGTGCACTGTGCTCTGCCCACCCTCATACGCGCTGAGCGCTGCCGCCAGAAAGCGCACCATGTAAGCTGCCACCAGCAACCAGATCGAACCCGTCACCAGCAGGCCGGTCGAGACGTCGAACGTCTGGCGCATCCACGAATCCAGCGCGTTGTCGAATCTGGCGAAGGGTACCATCAGGCCAACAGCGATCACGCCGCCGGGCACCGCATAGCCCAACCGCGCCAGATAGCCTGTGGTCGATGATCCTCGACCCGGACGAAGGCGCTGAAAGAACCCAACACAGATCGCGGCGCAGACCGTAACTACGGCGGCCACTCCTGCAAGTGTCAGCGAGTTTTGAATGAACCCGATATATCGCCGAGACAGCAGGTTTTGTTCCGAGGTCAGGCCCATCTGGATCAAGATAAATACCGGCAGCAAGAACCCCAGTACCACCGGAATAGCGCACAAGGTTATGGCTGCTGCGGATTGCCAGCCCTTAAGCTGCGCCGAAGGCAGGGACGCATGGCTTTTGCCTGCCTGATAGTACTTTGCCTTGCCGCGCTGCGTCCGCTCGGCCACGGCCATGACCAGCGCAAAGCCCAGCAGGCACAAGGCCAACTGCGCCGCAGCCGCTCGGTCGCCGATCGAGAACCAGCTTGTGTAGATGCCCGTGGCGAATGTCTGAACGCCGAAATAGGCGACCGTGCCGAAATCAGCGATGGTTTCCATGATGGCCAGCAGGACACCCCCGGCAATGGCTGGACGAGCCATCGGCAGCGAGACATGCCAGAATGCCAACCACGGGCTTTTGCCCAGCGCACGGGCGGCCAGAAAAGCGGTGGCACTTTGCTGCAGAAACGCGGCCCGCGCCAGCAGATAGACATAAGGGTAGAGCACTAGGATCAGCATCACCGCCGCGCCCTCGGTCGAGCGGATTTCCGGGAACCAATAGTCGCGCGGCCCCCAACCTGTCACGTCGCGCAGCGTGGTCTGCACGATACCGGGGTGATCCAGAATGAACGTATAGGCATAAGCCAGAACATAGGCCGGAAAAGCCAACGGCAGCACCAGTGCAATTTCCAGAAAACGCACACCGGGAAAGCGTGTCATCGTCACCAGCCACGCCGCGCCTACCCCGATAGAGAACGTGCCGATAGCCACCAAAACGACAAGGATCACGGTTGTCAGTGCATACCCGGGTAAAACCGTCTCGAACAGATGTGAGACCGTATCCGTACCCCCCGTCACCGCCGCCAGAACAACCGCAACCATCGGCAGAAGACAAGCGGCTGCTACCATATAGGCCACAGTGGCCACCAACCGGGTGCCCAGCGCGCCGCGATTGCGTTTCCCGTGTTCTGAATAGTCGATTTCGGCCATGGACCCGGATTGTGACTGGCGTTGGCTATTGATCAGCCTTTAATCGACCAAAAAGCTAAGAAACACCAGTGCAGGAAAAACAAATCTGCGGCACATACTGCCGCAGACATGGCTCGGGGTTATTCGTAAACGCGCTGATCCTCGATCACCAACCCGTCCTTCGGCAGTGATCCGGGGGTTACAACCTCGATTGCGCCTTTCAGTTTCAGCACCTCGACCACGGACTTGGCATAGGCCATGTCGTCTCCGCTTGCGCTTTCGATCTGAACGGTCATCGTGTCCATCTCACCCTGACGGGCGGCGATGACGCGGGCTTTGACGATTTCCTCGTGCTTATCGACCAATGCTGCCACCTGTTCTGGGCGGACGAACATGCCCTTGATCTTGGTGGTCTGGTCCGCGCGACCCATCCAACCCTTGATCCGAAGGTTGGTCCGCCCACAGGGTGAAACACCCGGCATGATCGCGGACAGATCACCCGTGGCAAAGCGGATCAGCGGGTAATCGGGGTTCAAAGAGGTCACCACAACCTCACCCACCTCACCCGGCTCTACCGGTGTTCCGGTGCCAGGGGTGACAACCTCGATGATGACATGTTCGTCGATGATCATCCCTTCCATCGCGGCGCTTTCATAGGCGATGTTGCCCAGATCGGCCGTGGCATAGCATTGCAGGCAGGAAATCCCCCGATCGGCATAGTCCTGACGCAACGATGGGAACAGCGCGCCGCCGCCCACGACAGCCTTTGAGAAGTTCAAGGCCACGCCCATCTCATCCGCCTTGTCCAGAATGACCTTCAGATAGTCCGGTGTGCCCGCATAGGACGTGCAGCCTACATCGCGCGCTGCTGTCACCTGCAATTCGGTCTGGCCAGTACCGGCTGGCAGCACAGCTGCCCCTACTGCGCGTGCGCCGCTTTCAAAAATCATACCCGCTGGCGTCAGGTGATAGCCGAAACAGTTCTGAACGATATCGCCGGGCCCAACTCCGGCGGCGTTCAGGAAACGCCCCATGCGCCACCAATCATGATCCGTGCTGCCAGGTTCATAGATTGGACCAGGAGACTGGAACACATGATGGAAATGCCGGGCCGGTTTGACGGTAAATCCGCCGAATGGCGGACGCGACGCCTGTGCTTGCGCCAGATCGGATTTTCGCAATACCGGCAGTTTCACCAGATCATCGGCTGAAATCACCGCGCTGGTATCCGCATCCGCCAGATGCGCAGCAAAGCCCGGTGCGGACAAGGCGCGGTCAATCTGAGTACGCAGCGCCTGCGCCTGATCAGCGGAGCGTTCATCGGCTGATCGGGTTTCGAGAGCGTCGAAATAGGTCATCGCCAGATCCTCCATTCGCTTACAACCACCTCTTGCGGCGGCGGTAAGACCGCACGTCACGGAAGCTTTTGCGGCCTTCGTCGGACATGCCCAGATAGAATTCTTTCACGTCCGGATTTTCACGCAGATCGGCGGCGGGGCCGTCCATCACAACACGCCCGGATTCCAGAATATAGCCGTAATGCGCAAACCTTAGAGCCACATTGGTGTTCTGTTCGGCCAACAGGAAAGAAACACCTTCTTTCTCGTTCAGGTCCTTCACGATACCGAAAATCTCTTCGACCAGCTGCGGCGCCAGACCCATCGAGGGTTCGTCCAGCAGGATCGTCTCGGGCCGCGACATCAAAGCCCGACCCATTGCAACCATCTGTTGCTCACCACCCGAGGTGTAGCCTGCCTGCGACCGGCGGCGTTCCTTCAGACGGGGAAAATATGTGTAGACCAGTTCAAGGTCCTGCTGGATGGCGGCCTTGCCATCCTTGCGGGTATAGGCCCCGGTCAGCAGGTTTTCTTCAACCGTCAGGTGTTCAAAACAATGGCGGCCTTCCATCACCTGGATGACGCCCTTTTCCACCAGATCGGCAGGATCGCTTTCATGCACGCTGGAGCCGCGATATTCGATCGTACCTTTAGTGACTTCACCGCGTTCCGAATGCAAAAGGTTCGACACCGCCTTGAGCGTTGTCGTCTTACCCGCGCCATTGCCGCCCAGCAGGGCCGTGATACCGCCCTTGGGCACAGTCAGGCTGACGCCTTTCAGAACGAGGATCACGTGATTATAGATCACCTCGATATTGTTGACCTCAAGCAGGGTTTCCGACTTGGTGTCAGTGGTTTGTGCCGCATCCAGCATCTGCGCGTGTCCTTAAGCGAGTGTGGGGTTCGGGACGGCGGTCTGCCGCCGCCCCGGGTTGTTCAAAGCGCTGTATCAGCAACGCCCTTCAATGTTGTTTTCTGCTGCATAAGCCGCAGAATCTTCATCGATTAGCGCGCCGATCACTTCACCATCGGTCTGCTTGAAGTCCGAGATCAGCGTCCAGGTCTTGTTTGCTGCATCCCACTGCGTCACACCCACAAGGGCGTCACCGCCATGGTTTTCGCAGGAGACCGAGAAGGTCGGACCGAAGTTTGCCAGGCCCAGTTCGGCCATCTTCTCTTCGGTCATCTCCAGTGCTTCCATACCGGCACGCATCTCAGACGGGGTGATTTCCGCATTGCCGGAGATTTCCTGGGCTTTCTTGATGGCTTCGGCAGCCAGAACAGCCGCATAGAGACCACGGTTATACAGAACAGTGCCTACCTGATCACCCGCACCAGCAGCCTTACCCGCATCGACAACGTGTTTCTGTAGATCGTCAAAGACCGGGAAATCCGTGCCAACGTTGTGGAAGGTAAGTGCCTTATAGCCATTGGCGGCTTCGCCCGCTGGCAGCACATCGTTCTCCGAACCGGACCACCAGATACCGATGAAGTTTTCCATTGGGAACCGGATATTGGCGGCCTCTTGTACCGCAACCTGGTTCATCACGCCCCAGCCCCACATCAGGACATAGTCGGGACGATCACGGCGGATTTGCAGCCACTGCGACTTCTGTTCCTGACCCGGGTGATCGACCGGCAGGGCGACCAGTTCAAAACCGTGCTTCTTGGACAGCTCTTCCAGTGTGCGGATCGGCTCCTTACCATAGGCCGAGTTGTGGTAGACCAGCGCGATTTTCTTGCCGCTCAGATCACCACCGTTCTCCTCAAGCAGATAGTTTACCGCACCCGAGGCCCCGTCCCAGTAGTTGGCGGGATAGTTGAAGGTGTGGCTAAACACATCGCCATTCTTGGCCGAGGTCCGGCCATAACCCATCGTGTGCAGCGGAATGTCGTCTGCGGTGACTTTTGGGATCAGCTGATAGGTGATGCCAGTCGACAGCGGTTGATACACCAAAGCGCCTTCGCCCTTGGTGGCTTCATAGCATTCCACACCTTTTTCGGTGTTGTAGCCGGTTTCGCATTCGACCATCCGGATCGGAACACCGCCGATGCCGCCATCGCGCTCGTTCAGCAGGGTGAAATAGTCGTTATAGCCATCCGAGAACGGAATGCCGCCAGCGGCGTAAGGCCCGGTACGATAGCTCAGATCGGGGATCACAAGATCCGCCAGAGCGGGTCCTGCAGCCATCAGGGCGCTCAGCGCCGCGGTTGCCAGTTTCAATTTCATCGGGTGTCTCCTCCCTTGGTTAGTCCGATGTTGCGTTCGGGCTTGTGCCGCCCGTTTTTTCATTGGGCCGACCCCTTAGTGCGGGAACGGCCATAGTCTCAGTTTCTCTTTCGCCACGCGCCACAGTTGTGCCAGCCCGTGCGGTTCCAAGATCAGGAACATGATGATCAGCGCGCCGACGATCACCAGCTGCAGATGTGCCACGATATCCGTGGGCCAGCCCAGAACGTCGACGCCCACCACTTTCAGGACCACCGGCAGCAGAACAAGGAAAGCGGCACCGGCGAACGATCCGAAAATGGACCCTAACCCTCCGATAATAATCATGAACAGGACTAGGAACGATTTCTGGATACCGAATACTTCGCCGACCTCGACCGCACCAAGATAGACAGCAAAGAATAGCGCGCCCGCGATGCCGATAAAGAACGAGCTGACGGCAAAGGCGCTCATCTTGGCCTTTAGCGGGTTCACCCCAATGATCTCGGCCGCGATGTCCATGTCACGGATCGCCATCCATGTCCGGCCCGTCGTGCCGCGCGTCAAGTTGCGCGCGATCAGGGCGCTGACGGCCAGGAAAATCAGGCAGAACAGATAGGTGGCCCATGCCGGTGCATTCGGGCCTGTGATGATGATGCCGAACACATCCCTTTCCGGCGCGTTGATCTGACCCGAGGCCGAATAGTTGTAGAACCAAGGCACCCGGTTAAAGAGCCACACAAGGAAGAACTGCGCCGCCAGCGTGGCCACGGCGAGATAGAACCCCTTGATCCGCAGGCTCGGCAGGCCAAACAGCACCCCGACAATGGCCGTTATGCCGCCGGCAAGAATGACATGAATGAACATGCTGACATCCGGGAAAGAGGTCATAAGCTTGTAGCAGGCATAGGCACCCACAGCCATGAAGCCACCGGTACCCAAGGATACCTGCCCGCAATACCCCACAAGAATGTTCAACCCGATCGCCGCAATGGCATAAATCAAAAAGGGCAGTAACAGCGCATTGGCCCAGTAGTCATTGATGACGAACGGGATGATCCCAAACGCCACCGCCAAAACCACATAATACCGATACCGGTCGAACTTGATCGGAAAGGTCTGGCTGTCATCTGTGTAGGAGGTTTTGAAATCCCCGGCCTCACGATAAAACATGTCTTACTTTCCCCATTCTTCTTGCGCCCGGTTGCGGGCCTCGGCGTTCAGCTGCTTGGAGCCTTTTGCATATCCGCTCGCCTCTGAGGCGCGCACCAGTTTCATGTAAGCCAGGATGCCCATGGCGAGCCCGGCAAAAGCCAGAATTGCTGCAATCACCAACTGACCTTCGGTTAAATCATCCGAAGTGAGCGCGATGTAGCCAAAAGCCCAGAACCCGGCCCACGCGATCACGTTGATGATGGCGATCAGCTTGGTCACGTCCTACACCCTCTCAATGATCTTCTCACCGAACAGGCCCTGCGGCCGGAACACGAGGAAGATCAGCGCCAGAACATAAGCGAACCAGTTCTCGGTCGCGCCGCCGACCAGCGGGCCGATCGCGAACTCGAACAGCTTCTCGCCCACACCGATGATCAGCCCGCCAACAATGGCCCCGGGGATCGAAGTAAATCCGCCCAGCATCAGCACCGGCAGCGCCTTGAGCGCGATCAGGGACAGCGAGAACTGAACGCCCGATTTGGTGCCCCACATGATGCCTGCAACAAGTGCGACAAAGCCCGCAACCGACCACACCATGATCCAGATGAAGTTCAGCGAAATTCCGACAGACAGCGCCGCCTGATGGTCATCGGCCACCGCGCGCATCGCCCGGCCCTGCTTGGTGTATTGGCTGAACGCGACCAGTGCGGTCACCAGCAGTGCGGCAATCACCGTCGCCACAATGTCCAGGTTGTCGATAAAGAAGCCGTAGCCAAAGATGTTGAACGTGGTCTCATCGATCCACAGGTTGATGCCCTGCGGCAGGCCGACATCCAACGTCTTGATCTCGGATCCCCACATCAGGTCAGCCACGCCCTCAAGGAAATAGGCCAGACCGATGGTCGCCATGAATAGGATAATCGGCTCTTGCCCGACCAAATGCCGCATCACAAAGCGTTGCACCGCCCAGGCCAGCAGAACCATGACACCCATCGTCAGGATAATCGCCACAAACGCAGGCACATTCCATCCGAACTTGTGGATATGCGTTCCGAATGTCGCGTTGATCAGATGGGCAAACGGGACCTGCCCGTTCATGATCCCCACCAGAGTCATGGCAGCGAAAAGGGCCATAACCCCTTGAGCATAATTGAAGATTCCGGACGCCTTGTAGATCAGCACAAAGCCCAGTGCGACCAGGGCGTACAGAACACCTGCCATAAGGCCGTTGAGGAAAACCTCCATCGCGAAAATCAGCTGATCAGGCATGTGCGCCCCCTCTCATGTCTGTCAGTTGCTCAGTCATGGCTCACCCCCAGATAGGCGTCGATGACTTCCTGATTGCTGCGCACCTCATCCGGGGTGCCGTCGCCGATCTTCTTGCCGTAATCCATCACGACCACCCGGTCGCTCAGATCCATCACAACACCCATGTCATGCTCGATCAGGGCGATGGTGGTGCCAAACTCGTCATTCACGTCGAGGATAAAGCGGCTCATGTCCTCTTTCTCTTCAACGTTCATGCCGGCCATCGGCTCGTCCAGCAGCAATAGCTTGGGCTCCGCCGCCAGCGCGCGGGCCAGTTCCACCCGCTTTTTTAGCCCGTAAGGCAGGCGTGACACCGGCGTCTTACGGATGTGCTGAATCTCAAGAAAGTCGATGATCTTCTCGACCGCTTCGCGGTTTTCGACCTCTTCCGCCTCAGCCTTGCCCTTCCACATGGCCTGCTGAAAGATGTTGGTCTTCATGTAGTTCAGGCGCCCGGTCATGACGTTGTCCAGCACGCTCATACCTTCGAATAGGGCGATGTTTTGAAACGTCCGGGCAATGCCTTGCCGCGCAACTTCGTAGGGGCGCATCTGCGGGCGCTTTGATCCATGGAACCAAACCTCACCCTCCTGCGGGATATAAAACCCTGAAATCACGTTCAGCATTGAGGATTTACCGGCCCCGTTCGGGCCGATGATGGCGCGGATCTCGCCCTCTCGGATATCGAACGAGATATCCTTGATCGCCACCACACCGCCAAAGCGCAGGGTGATGTTTTTCATCTCCATCACCACGCCGCCGATCTTGCGGCCGTCTTCGGTGACATATCCTTCGGAGTTATCCAGCATCAGTCACTCCCAGACTTGCGGAAATACGGGACGGCGGGCGGGGCGATGACCGCAGGTCGAGCGGCGCACGACCGGCCTTCATTCCGCCGCCACCTTGTGCTGCGCAACCGGTACAACCGGCGCATCGACAATCTCAAGCGTGGCACTGATGGACCCCTTGCGACCGTCTTCATAGGTCACTTCGGTTGTGGTCGAGACCTGCTTGGACCCATCATAAAGCGCATCGATGATGTCGCTGAACTTATCTTCGACAAACCCGCGACGCACTTTCCGGGTCCGGGTCATCTCACCGTCATCCGCATCCAGTTCCTTGTGCAGCACCACAAAGCGATGCACCTGGCAGCCCGACAACATTTCGTCAGCGGCCACAGACTTGTTCACCTCTTCCACGTGGCTTCGAATCGTCTCTAACACACGGGGATTTGCAGTCAGTTCCTGATAAGACGCATAGGCTACGTTGTTGCGTTCCGCCCAGTTGCCCACTGCTGTGAGGTCAATATTGATAAAGGCCACGCAGCGGTCCTTGCCGTTTCCGAACAAAACAACCTCAAGGATGTCGGGATAGAATTTCAACTTGTTCTCGACGTATTTCGGCGCAAACATCGACCCGTCGGCCATCTTGCCAACGTCCTTGGCGCGGTCAATTATCCGCAAATGTCCTGAGTTTTCTTCGATGAAACCGGCATCGCCAGTGGCAACCCATCCCTCGGCGTCCTTGGTCGAGGCCGTGGAATCCGGGTTGTTATAGTACTCGACAAACACACCGGGCGAGCGGTAGTGGATTTCGCCCTTGTCGTCGATCTTCAGCTCAACGTCCGGGGCGGGCACACCAACGGTATCCGCGCGCACCTCTCCATCGGGTTGAACCGTGATAAATACGGTCGCTTCGGTCTGACCATAAAGCTGTTTCAGGTTGATGCCCAAAGAGCGGTAAAAATCAAAAATCTCCGGCCCGATAGCTTCACCCGCAGTATAACCTACGCGGAAGCGGCCATAACCCAGTGTATCCTTGAGCGGCCCGTAAACCAGCAGGTTGCCCAGCGCGTATTTCACGCGGTCGCCGAACCCCACCGGCTTACCGTCCAGCAGCAGCCCGCCTACTTTCTTGGCATGCGCCATGAAGTGATGGAACATACGCTGCTTCAACTTGCCGGCGTCCTCCATCCGGATCATCACATTGGTCAGCTGAGTTTCAAACACTCGTGGTGGGGCGAAGAAATAAGTTGGCCCGATCTCGCGCAGGTCCGTCATCATCGTGTCGGCGCTTTCGGGGCAGTTCACGCAGAAACCACACCAATAGGCCTGACCGATGGAAAAGATGAAGTCGCCAACCCATGCCATTGGCAGGTAAGACAGGATGTCCTCATTCCGGGTCAGATGGTCAAATTCGGCCGAGTTCTTGGCACTTTCAATCACATTCCGGTTCGACAGCACCACACCCTTGGGTTTGCCTGTGGTACCCGATGTATACAGCATGACGCAGGTGCCGTCGTATTCGATCTCGGCAATCCGACGATCCAGTTCCTCGTCAAAGCGCGCGTGACCCGCGCTACCCTCAGCCATCAGGTCGTCCAGCGCGTTCATCTGGGAGTGATCGTATTTCCGCATCCCCCGCTTGTCGGTATAGAGGATGTGCTTGACCTGATGCAGGTTTTCCTGAATCTCGATGACCTTGTCGACCTGCTCCTGATCACCGCAAACGACGTATTTTGCGCCGCAATGATCCAGCACATAAGCCATCTCTTCGGCGACTGCGTCCTGATAAAGCGGCACCGGCACGGCACCCACCATTTGCGCTGCAACCATCGACCAGTAATGCGCAGGACGGTTACGTCCGATCACGGCGATATGGTCGCCTTTTTCTACGCCAAGTTCCAGAAAGCCCAAGGCAATCGCGCGGATTTCCCTGGCCGTTTCGGCCCAGGTCCAGCATTGCCAGATTCCGAATTCTTTTTCCCGGTAGGCCGGGGCGTCCCCGAACTGGGTCGCATTGCGGTGTAGCAGCGCCGGAAGAGAGTGCATCCCTTCAGCGCCCGACTGCGTCTGAGCCAATCTCTTTCTCCTCCCCATCCGACCCCTCCTCCGGGCCGGAAACGGCGGACCAGGGATCAACCCCGGACGCCAACGCCCCGATAAGGGACGCAGGAAAGATCAGCGTCAACTTTTTCCTGATGTTTTCTCAATTCTTACGAATTGTAACAGGGTTGAAGGAGTGATTTTCCCTACAGAAAAAGATGCATTCAAATCGGCCAAAAAGAGCAAATTTGGCTACGACTGTCATTTCCTCAATCGAAAGAGGAAAACCAATTGAACCAAAAAAACCGCGAGAAATACAGGAATCGTAAGAAAAGTGATCGGTAGGCAGATGAAGACTGGCCCATGTTGCCTCATCATGTCATCGCATTTTGCGAGTTCGAATGGCAAGTAACCGACCAAAGCTATAAGCACGACACCTGTTAGGATTGTAAAACGCTTGAGCATTCGAGACTAGTTCCTCTCAGACCGAAGTGGGCCCGCAAACGGGCTGCCTCTATAACCAATCTCGCAAAATCGGGATCAATGGCACATCCGCCGCAGGCATCGGATAGTTCCGCAACTCATTCGCGCGCGCCCATTTAAGCGCCTGCCCTTCCTTAGACTGCGGGATACCCTCCCACTTGCGGCAGGCAAACAGCGGCATCAACAGATGGAAATCGTCATAGCTGTGGCTGGCAAAGGTCAGCGGGGCGAGGCATGAGGCCCAGGTGTCTATACCCAGTTCCTCGTGCAATTCGCGGATCAGGGCGGCCTCGGGGGTTTCGCCGGGTTCGATTTTGCCACCGGGGAATTCCCAGAGACCGGCCATAGATTTACCCTCAGGTCGTTGGGCCAGTAGCACCCGGCCCTCAATGTCGATCAGGGCGACAGCAGACACCAGTAAAGTCTTCACGAGCGATAATCCGCGTTAATCTCGATATAGCCGTGGGTCAGATCGCAGGTCCAAACGGTGGATTTACCTTCGCCCAGCCCAAGATCGACCGCAATCACAAGGTCCTGACCTTTCATATAGGCGGCGGCGTCATCCTCACGGTAATCCGGGCTGACCCAGCCCTTTTCGGCAACCAGAATATCGCCGAAGGAAATGCTCAGCAGGTCGCGGTCAGCGGCGGCACCGGATTTACCGATAGCCATGACGATCCGGCCCCAGTTCGGGTCTTCACCAGCAATAGCCGTTTTAACCAGCGGTGAGTTGGCAATCGCCAGCCCATGCACCTTGGCGTCCGTATCCGACGCGGCACCGGTTACACGAATTTCCACAAATTTCGTAGCACCTTCACCGTCGCGCACCACCTGTTGCGCCAAGTCAAGCATCACGCCTTCCAGTGCCTCGGCAAACGCCGCATTGCCGGTTGCGTCCACACCCGAGGCCCCGGTTGCACAGAGCAACAGGCTGTCCGAGGTCGAGGTGTCACTGTCCACGGTGATGCAGTTGAATGTCCGGTCGGTCTGCGCGCCCAGCATGGCCTGCAAGGCGGGCTGTTCGACCTGTGCATCGGTAAAGATGTAGACCAGCATCGTCGCCATATCCGGCGCGATCATGCCTGACCCCTTGGCAATCCCTGCAATAGAGACTGTTTTTCCGTCAATCTCGACCTGCACACTGGACCCTTTTGGAAAGGTATCCGTGGTCATGATCGCCCGCGCCGCATCCTCGATGGCATGACGGCTGAGGCCCACCTTCAACGCCTCAAGCTGTGCCACGATGCGGTCATGGGGCAGCGGCTCACCAATCACGCCGGTGGAAGAGGTGAAGACGCGTTCGACTGCAACGCCGGTCGCTTTGGACACTGCATGCGTCACCTCGGCCACCGAGGTTTGGCCATAGTGACCGGTAAAGGCATTGGCATTGCCCGAGTTCACTAATATCGCCGCAGGCCCATCGCTAGCCCCGCCGATCTTGTCCTGACAGTCCAGCACAGGGGCTGCGCGTGTGGCCGATCGGGTGAACACCCCGGCCACAGATGTGCCCGGATCCAGAACCGCCAACATCACGTCGGTACGGCCCTGATAACGCACGCCAGCTTCGACGGTGGCAAAACGCACACCGTCAATCGCAGGCAGTTCGGGGAAGGCCGCTGGAGCCAGCGGCGAAACCTTGGTGATCGCGGCCACTGGAGTTACTCCTGAATCAGGTCGATCTGACGGATGACCTCGGGGCCCACACCGTCCAAAGCGGGACGTTCGATCTGCGACTGCTGCGTCAGCTCGTCGATCTTGGCTTGAATCGCGTCCTGCTGAAGGGACTGGGCCAGCTGTTCACGTACGGCATCAAGCCCCGGCGCTTCGGATTTTCGCGTGTCGTTGAGAATGATCAGGTGCCAGCCGAACTGTGTTTGCACCGGATCCGAAATCTGACCCTTTTCCAACGCAACAACGGCGTTTTCGAATTCCGGCACCATCTGGCCCTTGCCAAACCATCCCAATGACCCGCCATTCGGACCCGATGGGCCGGTCGACTTTTCCTTGGCCGTTTCGGCAAAATCGCCGCCGTCATCCAGCAGAGTTTTAATTTCCTTGGCTTCTTCTTCGGTGGCTACAAGAATATGGCTGGCGTCGAACTCATCTTCGCCTTCGAAGTTGCCGAATTCCGCGTCATAGGCTGCCTGAATTGACTCTTCGGTCACGACATCGCCCAGCAACGCATTTACTGTCTGCACCGCCCGCATGGAACGGCCTTCGTTTTCCAATCCCAACTGGTTCAGCCGGTTCAGATCGTCCTGCTGCTGCGCCAGCAATTGCTGCTGGATCAATTGCTCGATGACGAATTCGTACAGAACATCATCTTCGACCTCGGCGTAATTCGGAGGCAGGGCCGCGACAGATGCAATAACGTGACCCAGTGTGATTTCATCCCCGTTCACATTGGCGACAACCGTATCCGCGTCCGGCTTGGTTTCGGCGGCAAGCGGCATCGCCATCACGGCAGCCAGAGCCAGCGATGGCAGAAAAGTGAGGCCTTTGGGCATGGAATCATCCTATTTCTTTGCCGCGACGGGGCGTGGCGTTGACACTCTGGGACCTGCCGCTTACATCGCTTTGAAGCCTTGGACAGGGCCGCCTTTCATCCCCCGTATCTATGGGTTGCAAGCAAGGTGGGCAAGCCTGTCGCAACCAAGACAAGAACAGATCCGCTGGAGTGAACATGCTGGGACTCGGAACGCTCGCCAAAAAGGTGTTCGGAACACCGAACGACCGCAAGATCAAGGCGACCCGTCCGCTGGTCGAAAAGATCAATGCGCTGGAACCTGAGTTCGAAAAGTTGTCCGATGAGGGCCTGATCGAAAAGACCGCCGAACTGCGCAAGCGTGCGCTGGATGGTGAGGCGCTGGACGACCTGCTGCCCGAAGCCTTTGCAAACGTCCGCGAAGGCGCCAAGCGCGCGCTGGGTCTGCGGGCCTTTGATGTGCAGTTGATGGGCGGTGCCTTCCTGCATCAGGGCAATATCTCGGAGATGAAGACCGGTGAGGGCAAGACGCTGGTTGCCACCTTCCCGGCCTATCTGAACGCTCTGACCGGCAAGGGCGTACACGTGGTCACGGTGAACGAATACCTGGCCAAGCGTGACGCCGAGTGGATGGGTAAAGTGTTCGGAGCCCTTGGTATGACCACCGGCGTAATCTGGTCGGGTCAGCCGGACGCCGACAAAAAAGCTGCCTACGCCTGTGACGTCACCTATGCCACCAACAACGAGTTGGGCTTTGATTATCTGCGCGATAACATGAAGGCGGAGCTGGATCAGATTTACCAAAAGTACCACAATTTCGCGATTGTGGACGAGGTCGACTCGATCCTGATCGACGAAGCGCGGACGCCATTGATCATCTCGGGCCCGTCCGAGGACCGCTCGGACCTGTATACCAGCATCGACGCCCTGATCCCCTCGCTAAGCGATGATCACTTTACGTTGGATGAAAAGTCCCGGAACGTGACCTTCACCGATGAGGGCAACGAGTTCCTGGAACAACAGCTGATTGCCAACGGTCTGATCCCCGAAGGCCATTCTCTGTATGACCCCGAAAGCACCACGGTGGTACACCACGTCAACCAGGGTCTGCGCGCACACAAGCTGTTTACACGTGACAAAGACTACATCGTCCGTGACGGCAACGTCGTTCTGATCGACGAATTCACTGGCCGGATGATGCCAGGTCGCCGTCTGTCCGAAGGTCTGCATCAGGCCATCGAAGCCAAGGAAGGCGTCCAAATTCAGCCTGAAAACGTGACGCTGGCCAGTGTGACCTTCCAGAACTACTTCCGTCTGTATGACAAGCTGGGTGGCATGACCGGCACCGCGCTGACCGAAGCCGAAGAATTCGCCGAAATCTACGGTCTCGGTGTGGTCGAGGTTCCGACCAACAGGCCGATTGCCCGTCTTGACGAAGACGATCAGGTCTATCGCACCGCCGGTGAGAAATACGGCGCGATGATTGACGAGACCAAGGAAGCGCAGGAAAAGGGCCAGCCGGTTCTTTTGGGCACAACCTCGATCGAGAAATCCGAACTGCTAAGCCAGCTGCTGCAAAAGGAAGGCATCGAACATAACGTTCTGAACGCCCGCCAGCACGAGCAAGAGGCACAAATCGTGGCCGATGCCGGCCGGTATGGTGCGGTGACCATTGCCACCAACATGGCTGGTCGCGGCACCGACATTCAGCTGGGCGGCAATGTCGAGATGAATGTGCTTCAGGCGCTGGCCGAAAACCCCGAGGCCGATCCTGCCGAGCTGCGCGCCAAGGAAGAGGCCCGCCACGCCGAGGAAAAGGAAAAGGTTCTGGCGGCCGGTGGTCTTTACGTCATGGCATCCGAACGGCACGAAAGCCGCCGGATCGACAACCAGCTGCGCGGTCGTTCGGGCCGTCAGGGTGACCCGGGCCGCACCGTGTTCTACCTGAGCCTCGAAGACGACCTGATGCGCATCTTTGGCTCGGAACGGCTCGACAAGGTTCTGACTACGCTGGGCATGAAAGAAGGCGAGGCAATTGTTCATCCTTGGGTGAACAAGTCGCTGGAACGCGCACAGTCCAAGGTCGAAGGCCGAAACTTTGACATGCGCAAGAACGTTCTGAAATTCGACGACGTGATGAATGACCAGCGTAAAGTGGTGTTCAGCCAGCGGCGCGAAATCATGTCGACCGATGACCTGTCCGAGATCGTCTCGGACATGCGCGAACAGGTGATTGACGATTTGATCGACGAATACATGCCGCCAAAAACCTATGCCGATCAGTGGGATACCGATGGCCTGCACGCGGCAATCAAGGAAAAGCTGACCATCGACGCGCCAGTACAGGACTGGGCCGCCGAGGAAGGCGTCGATGATGAACAGGTGCGCGAGCGTCTGGTCAATGCTGCCGATGAGATGATGGCGCAAAAGGCGGCAGCCTTCGGTCCCGAAAATATGCGCAACATCGAAAAGCAGGTTCTGCTGCAGACGATCGACAGCAAATGGCGCGAGCACTTGCTGACGCTGGAACATCTGCGCTCGGTCGTTGGATTCCGCGGTTACGCCCAGCGCGACCCGCTGAATGAATACAAGAACGAAAGCTTCCAGCTGTTCGAAGGGATGCTGGACAGTCTGCGCGAAACAGTGACTCAGCAATTGTCGCGCGTCCGTCCGCTGACCGAAGAGGAACAGCGCGAAATGCTGGCCCAGATGCAAGCTCAGCAAGCTCAGGCACAACGGGCGGTGGATCAAGCCACCGACAAGGCGGAAGCACTGGCCGAAGCCCAGGCTTCAGGCGATGCGCGCCCTGGCTTTGTCGAAGACGATCCCTCGACTTGGGGGAACCCGTCGCGCAACGATCTCTGCCCTTGTGGATCTGGCAAGAAATTCAAACACTGCCACGGCCGGCTGACCTAACGTCACCTTGATCAAAACACATTGAGTCCGTTTCACGGCCACATATTGGCCGTGATTCAACTTCAGGATGCGACTCGCTCCTTCAACTGGGGAGGGTGTTTTGTTTGTAATAAAGAATTACGTGACCACTGGCGGCACCGTCGCTTGTGCCTTAGCCATTGGTTACCTGATGCAAAATGGATCGCCAGCGCAATCGGATGGCGCGCAGGCTCCTGTAACTGTGGCTGCCGCCAATCAGTCCTCGGTGATTGCCGGGCTGGAAGGAATTGTTCTGACCTCCTCGCTTCCGGCCGCTGATGCAACCACCGACATCAAAGCATCCCGGCGCGCCCTGCAACCCACCCGATCGACCCCCTCTGATCAGGAAAGCTGCACTCTCAGTGCCCGCGCAAAATCCGTCCCCGGCGCTGCGGCGCGCCTGACCGTCAAAGCCCCCTGCCACGGCAATGAACGGATCGAAATCCATCACAGCGGACTAACAGTTACCCAACGAACGGACAAAAACGGCGCTTTGGATCTGACGATCCCGGCCCTGTCGGAATATGCGATCTTTCTGATCTCAGTAGATGATCAGACCGGAACCGTAGCCACCACTCACATCCCCGACCTGGCCAACTACAACCGCATCGCCCTGCAATGGCAGGGTGAGACAGACCTGCAGATCCATGCGCTGGAATTTGGGGCCAGCTATGGCACAGCGGGACATGTATCGTCGGACCCTGACGCGAAAGGTGCGGGTAAAGTCGTACATCTGGGACAACAGGCATTCGGCGACGCGCAGAATATCGAAATCTATTCTTTCCCTGCAGGCGAAACCAGCCAGACCGGTTCGATCGAACTGACGGTCGAGGCCGAAGTGACCGAGGCAAATTGCGGCCGGGATTTGGCCGTTCAATCACTCGAGCTGCGTGGCGATCGCCGCCTGCGGTCGCGCGATTTGACGCTGCCCATGCCGGATTGCACGCGGGCCGGTGATTTTCTGGTATTGAATAATCTGCTCCAAGACCTGACAATCGCGGCAAATTAAACCGCAGGCAGGCTCGACTTTCTTATGACATTTTTTCGTGTGGCAGTGGCCACACTGATTTCGGTGACTCTGGCGCCCTATGTACACGCACAGGATATCACGCTGACCTCGCAAGACGGCAAGGTCGAGGTCACAGGCAACCTGCTGAGCTTTGATGGCGAGTTCTATCGCGTGGATACGCAGTTCGGTGAGCTGACAGTGGATGGGTCGGGTGTTACCTGCGAAGGACCCGCCTGCCCCAACCTTACGGATTTCGTGGCCGAGGTTCGGTTCTCCGGTTCCTCCGTCATGGCGGAAAAGGTACTGCCGGCCCTGATCGTTGGTTTCGCCCAGCAAGAGGGGATGTCGGCGACGCCGCAGCGTTTGGATTCGGGCGCATTCACCTATGAGCTTCACCAGACCGGGCGCGGTGCTCCTTTGGGACGGTTCTATTTCGCCCCCAACAACACAGGTGGCGGCTTTGCGGACCTGATCGCCGATGAGACCGATATCGTCATGGCATTGCGTGAAATTCGCCCATCGGAACAGGAGGCTGCGCAGACCGCTGGTCTGGGTGATCTGGCAGATGCAAGGCGATCCCGGGTCATCGCGCTGGACGCGCTGGTCCCAATTGTGGCCCGGGAAAACCCGGCGCGGCAAATTTCGCCAGCAGAACTGGTGCGCGTGTTTTCCGGCGAGATCCAAAACTGGGCTGAATTAGGAGGACCTGATGCGCCCGTTTCCCTGCACTTACCAGACGCCGGTTCCGGTTTGGCGCAAGGGGTTGAGGATCGGTTGCTGACCCCTGCTCAGTCAACGTTGGCCGAGGGAATAATACGTCACACCCGTAGCAGCGATCTGGTGCGCGCTGTCGCTGATGACCCCTTTGCCATCGGTATCGCCAGCCATGCCGAGGTCGGGCCTGCCCGGGGCCTGCCTTTGACCGGCGGTTGCGGTCACGCGCTGACCGCCACGCGGCAATCCATCAAGACCGAAGACTATCCGCTGACATCGCCGATGTTCCTGTATCTGCCGGAAATCCGCCTGCCCCGCATTGCGCGGCAATTCCTGGCCTATTCGCAAAGCGCCGAGGCACAGATGGCGATCCGCGATGCCGGATTTGTGGATCAAGAACCCGAAACCATGCGGATCGGGTTGCAAGGTGATCGTCTGGCCAATGCGGTGGTTTCAGGTGGTGCCGAGGTTGGGTTGGAAGAGTTGCAGCGCATGATCGACACGCTGCGCCCGCAATCGCGCCTGTCGCTGTCGTTCCGGTTCGAGGCAGGTTCCTCCAGACCCGACGCGCAGTCACGTTCCAACATCCGGCAGTTGGCCCACGCCCTCGAAACCGGGACCATCGACGCTCGTAAACTGACCTTTGTGGGCTTTAGCGACGGCGAAGGCTCGGCCACAGCCAATGCAAGGATCGCATTGCTGCGGGCAAAGACCGTGCGCAACGCAGTGCTGTCGGCGGTAGAAACAGCCATTCCGGAGAGTGTCGAGATCGCCGTGGACGCATTTGGCGAAGCAATGCCCATGGCCTGTGATGACACGGACTGGGGCCGCAAAGTCAATCGCAGGGTCGAGGTCTGGGTTCAGTAACCCTTACAAATAGCCCTCGGACCGAAAGCTCAACTCATTCGATTTGCCAATAATCAGATGGTCATGCAGCGTCAGGCCCAGCGCGACGCAGGCATCCTGAATTCGGTTGGTCATATCGATATCCGATTGCGACGGTGTCGGATCGCCCGATGGGTGATTGTGTACCAAGATTAGCGCCGAGGCATTCAGCTCAAGCGCGCGTTTGGCTACCTCACGCGGATACACGGGAACGTGGTCGACAGTGCCTTTGGCCTGTTCTTCATCCGCAATCAGAACGTTCTTTCGGTCAAGGTAGAATACGCGAAACTGCTCAGTCTCGCGATGGGCCATCGTCGTATGGCAATAATCCAGCAATGCGTCCCAGCCTGATACGACGTGCCGTTGCATGACCCGCGCGCGGGTCATCCGATGTGCACACGCCTCAAGGATTTTCAGGTCGGTGATCACCGTATCGCCTACGCCTTTGATTTGCCGCAGCCGTTCTTCGGGTGCGGTCAGCACGCGGTTAAAGTCGCCAAACGTATCCATCAGCGCTCGGGCCAGGGGTTTGACATCCTGCCGTGGGATCGAGCGGAACAGGGCAAGTTCCAACAATTCGTAATCCGGCATTGCCGCCGACCCACCAGACATAAACCGTTCGCGCAATCGTTTGCGGTGATCTTTGATATACGACGGCAAGCGACCCGTCGGCAGCGGCTGCACGGGGGCTTCGTCGGTTTCAAACAGCATCGGGGCTTCGGTAAAGGCGTCCTGATTCATGGGACCACCGTGCCGCAGAATCGGTTTCTGAATGGTTAACGCGTCTCACCCGCAATGCCTGCAGTTGCCCGTCGAACGGTCAGGTGCAGCAGGATCGAAAAAACCCCCAGAGTCAGCATAGCAGCAAACATAAGGTCGGTCTTTGCCCGGCCATTGGCCAGCAGCATCAGGTAACCCAGACCCTGCGACGACCCGACCCATTCGCCGATCACTGCCCCGATCGGGGCATAGACCGCCGCCAGTCGCATGCCCGACGCCAGCGAAGGCAAGGCTGCCGGAATGCGAATGTGCCACAACACCGCCCGCGAACTGGCCTGCATGGTGCGTGCCAGATCAAGATATCCCGGTGGGGTCCGCATCAACCCGTCGAAGAAGGATGAGGTGATCGGGAAATAGATGATCAACACCGCCATCGCGACTTTAGACCACAGCCCATAACCCAACCAAAGGGTTAGCAAAGGAGCCAAAGCAAAGACCGGCAGCGCCTGCGTAAACACCAGCATCGGCTGCACCAGCACCCGCGCGGCGCGGGAATTGGCCAATTGCAATGCTGTCAAAACGCCAAGAATCGTTCCACAAGCCAAGCCGATAACGACCTCGACCGCGGTAACCCAAGTGTGTTCCGCTATAACCCCGCGGTTCTGCCACCAGGTCTCGGCCACCAAAGCCGGGCCGGGAAGAATGAATTTCGGCAGGTCAGTCAGGGAAACGATCCCCTGCCAGATCACCAGCGCAAATAGCGTCGCAGCAAGAGCTGATAACAATTTCATGCCGCGTCCTCACGAAGCGTACGCAGTAAGGTGCCCTGCGTCTCGAGCGTTTCCAGATCATCGACGCTGCGCGGAGCTGGTGCATGCGGGGGTTGGCAGGGCGTTATGCCATTCTGCCTCATGACCACAATGGATTGACCTAACCGGGCAGCCTCGCCCGGATCATGGGTGACCAGCAGAACGGTTCGGTCCTGTAACGCTTCGGCCGCAAGGTCCTGCATATCCGCGCGGGTGCGGGCGTCCAGCGCCGAGAACGGCTCATCCAAAAGAACGATGGGCCGATCTTCCATCAACGTGCGGGCCAGAGCCACGCGTTGACGTTGGCCACCAGAGAGTTCGCCGGGCTTC
This sequence comes from Ruegeria sp. CDSB013, assembly GCF_059611165.1. Taxonomy (NCBI): domain Bacteria; kingdom Pseudomonadati; phylum Pseudomonadota; class Alphaproteobacteria; order Rhodobacterales; family Roseobacteraceae; genus Ruegeria; species Ruegeria sp. CDSB013. The sequence goes on from NZ_JBXWPA010000009.1 coordinate 114,265, forward strand.
TTGGTCATATGATCCTGCAGGTGCATCCGTTCGATCAGCTGATCACGGCGGCGCAAATCTGGCTTTTCTCCGCGCAACCGCGCACCCAACAGGACGTTCTGCGCCACAGTCGCCCAAGGCAGCAACAAATCGTCTTGCGCCATATATGCAACCCGTTCAGGCACAGATTGCCCGTCACTTGCAGTAATCTGACCGGTGAACTCTGCGCCGGTGTCCAAGCTAGCAATCAGGCGCAGAATGGTGGTTTTGCCAACCCCCGATCCACCCAGTAAACACGTCCACCGCCCGGCCTCTAGCGTCAGGGTCAACGGCGCGAACAATAACGCGTCGCCAATTGCGGCCGAACCACGGATGGTTAGATCGGGGGCTAGGGTCATGGGGTCAGGCTCATTTGCCAGAAATTGACCTCCAACTCGGTCGCGGTACCGAAGGTGTGGCACAGCCGGGTCCAACGCGGGGATGCTTCGAAATCCTCGCCAATACGCCTCGTTAGAGCCATGTCCAACAATTCACCAACCGCCACGCAGGCATCTTGGTAGTCATCGCTGGCATAGGTGGCGATCCAATCGCGATAGGTGTCAGACGTCGCCTCAGCCGCTAGTCTTGTGCCAATCTCACCATAGCCCATCACACAAGGTACCAAAGCCGCCAGCAGGTCCAGCAGATCGCCGCTATACCCAGCCTCAAGCACGAAACGCGTATATGCCAGGTTCTCGGCACGTTCCGGAGTAGCAAAGAGTTGGTCCTGCGGGATGCTTTCGGCCTCGCAGATCCCGATATGCAGCTTCATCTCTTCGCTGATCAACCCGTTCACGGTGCGCGAGGCTGCCAGCATTTCCTCATGCGTTTCCGACTTCACAACCGCCAGCGCCCATGCACGAGAGAAATGAATCAGGAACACATAGTCTTGCCGCAGATAGTGCAGAAACGCCGCGCGCGGCAGCGAGCCGTCCTTCATCCCTTCGACAAAAGCGTGGCAGGTGTAATCCCGCCATGGCCCCTGCGCGGCATCGCGCATAAGCGCAAATGCTTTGCCATAGTCGCTCATTGCACGGTCACATCCACTGAAATGTCGCTGACCGGATTGATGCTGTCGATCATGCCGCTGTCTTTCAGAAACGCTTCGAAACGGGCATAGCGACCCGCATCAAAACCCGCCGGGCGCAGCGCGAAACGGGGCAGTGTATCCACCCATGCGCGCGCGTTCAGTTCATCCTGCAGTTCGGGTGAGGTGGCGGCGAAGATTTCCCAGCTTTTTTCCGGGTTGTTGACGATGAACTGGGTCGCCTTTTCGGTTGCAGCCAGGAAGCGGGCGACCTTATCCGCATTCATCGTGTCGGGATTGGCGACATAGATCAGCTCGTCATAAGACGGTACGCCTTCTTCCTCGATGTAGAAACAGCGGCCCGCGACGCCTTCGATATCCATCTGGTTCAACTCAAAGTTCCGGAAGGCCCCGATCACCGCATCCACCTGACCGGTCATCAGCGATGGCGACAGCGAAAAATTGACGTTGACCATCTCAATATCATCCAGCGCGACATCATGGGCGTTCAGCATGGCGCCCAGCACCGCCTCTTCCACGCCCGCGACCGAGAAGCCGATTTTTTTGCCCTTGAGGTCGGCGAGCGTTTTGATCGGACCGTCCTGTAGCACCAGCAGGCAGTTCAACGGCGTCGCGACCAAGGTGCCGACGCGCTTCAGCGGCAGGCCCTCATGGATTTGCAGGTGAAGTTGCGGCTGGTAGGACACCGCCAGATCAGCTTGCCCGGCGGCAACCAGACGCGGAGGGGCCGATGGATCCGCGGGTGGCACAATCTCAATCTCCAGCCCCTCATCGGCAAAGTATCCGTTCTCTTGCGCCACGATGATGGGCCCGTGGTCGGGGTTAACGAACCAGTCCAGCAGAACGGTCATCTTGTCTTCGGCCCAGGCCGGCGCGGCGGCCAGCAGGGCAATTGCTGTCATCAGCTTTTTCATATCTCGCGTATCCTTTTCGTTCACGAGGTTGAGGCCGCAACGAGAACGATCTCGCCCGGCCAATCCGGTTGCAATTTTTCGGCAGTACGCCACGCACGCAGACCAGTGGCGCAGCACAGTGCCAGCCTTTCTCCATTGTTAGGCTCTAATTCTATCAATTCAGGAGAACCGCGGAGCGCGTTGGGATGAATGGGTTCAGGGGCCTCATCCGGGCTGCGCAACTCGATGATCAAATCATCCGTGGTCAGTTGGCCGGCCGACACAAACGGGAAGTGATGGCTGGGCTCAGGCGCATCGTCAACGCGGAACGTTGTGCTGCGCATCGTGCGAGCATTGAACTGAACCATCTGCCCAAGTGGCGAAGGGTCCAGCCCGAGAATGACACTCAACGCCATTTGCGCTTGCATCGCGCCAATCATTCCGACGACCGGACCCAACACACCAGCGGTGGCACAGCTTGCACCGCTGCCCGGCGCGTCGGGAAAAACCGCCCGCAAAGATGGGGCACCACCGCAGAAACCGCCGACATAGCCGGACAACCCCAGGACCGAGGCGCTTATCAACGGCTTGCCCAGCGAGTGACACGTATCCGACAGCGTATAGCTTGCCGCATAACTGTCTGCGCAATCGAGGATGACATCGACTTGTGAGGCAAGTCGTTGCGAATTTAAGCTAGTTAGAGCCTGATTTTTCGTGGAAATCGTAATTTCAGAGTTTAAGGCCTGACACCGCTCAGCTGCGACTTCGGTTTTGGGGCGGCCACAGTCCCCCTCGCCGAACAAGATCTGGCGAGGGAGGTTCGACAGGGCGACTTCATCGGGGTCTACGATGGTCAAATATCCAACCCCAGCACCAGCCAGCAAAGGCAAAACCGGTGCAGCCAGGCCCCCGGCCCCCACCACAAGAACCCGCGCGTCGGACAGGCGGGCCTGTCCACGGGCGCCGACCTCCGGCAGGATCATCTGACGGGCGTAGCGGCTCATCTGGTGACCTCAATCCACGCACGTACGCGGGCTTCTGGGTCTGCATTCAACGTGATGTCTGTCACGACTGAGACAATGTCCGCCCCGGCATGCAACACCCCCGGCGCGCGCTCGACACTCATCCCGCCAATACCGACCAAAGGGACTTCCCCCACGCGCGCTTTCCATTCAGTGACACGCGGCAGGCCCTGTTGTTTCCATTTCATCTTTTTCAGGATCGTTGGGTAGACCGGCCCAAGCGCAACATAGTCGGGGCTCATGGCCAAAACACGCTCAAGCTCGTCATCGTCATGGGTCGAGACACCCAGTTTAAGTCCTGCGCGTTGGATCGCCTTCAGATCCGCATCATCCAGATCTTCTTGCCCCAGATGTATCCAGTCGCAGCCAGCGTCGATGGCCGCTTGCCAATAGTCATTCACCACCAGAACAGCGCCATGCGTACAGCACAGATCCCGCGAAACCGCTATCTGTTCACGCACGACCGCATCCGGTTGGTCCTTGATCCGCAACTGCACCAGTTTCACGCCCAGAGGCAGCGTCCGGCGCAGCCAGTCCGAATGGTCGAAGATTGGATAAAACCGGTCGAGGGTCATGACAAAAACGCCTTTCCAATAACGGGGGTCGAGGGTTCGGCCATATCGCGCGCTTCGATCGGGTCAGCCTTATAGGCCAATCGCCCGGCCTCGATGGCCAGCTTCATCGCCTTGGCCATTGCTGCGGGATCACCGGCCCGTGCCACCGCAGTGTTCAGCAGAACGGCATCATACCCAAGTTCCATCGCATGAGCGGCGTGGCTGGGCAGGCCGATACCTGCGTCAATCACCAGTGGTACTTCGGGAAACTCAGCCCGCATTGCGCGCAAGGCGTATTCGTTGTTCAAACCACGGCCCGAGCCTATCGGAGCGCCCCATGGCATCAGAACCTCACACCCTGCCGCCAACAGTCGCTCACCCACGATCAGGTCGTCCGTGGTATAGGGAAAAACCTCGAACCCGTCTTCGCTCAGGGTTCGCGCGGCCTCGACCAGTTGGAACACATCAGGCTGGAGGCTGTCGGTATGTCCGATCAGTTCCAGCTTGATCCATTTGGTGTCAAACACCTCACGCGCCATATGAGCGGTGGTCACAGCCTCTTTCACCGTATGGCAACCTGCTGTGTTGGGCAGGATAAGGACGCTCAGATCGCGGATCATCTGCCAAAAGGTTTGTCCTGCGCCTGCTTCGCGTCGCAAAGATACGGTGACCACCCCGGCCCCGCTGTCCCGAAATGCCTGTTCCAAGATTGCGGGGCTTGGATATTGCGCGGTGCCCAGCATCAGCGGGTTCGGCAGTGATGTGCCGTAGAAAGTCTTCATCGCTCAGCCCCCCTGCATCGGGGCGACGACTTCGATCCGATCGCCATCCTTGATTTTACGGGCCTTGCGCAGGCTCGAGGGCACAAAACCCTCGTTCACAGCCGTCGCCACCCGGCCCGAAAACCCACATTCCTGCAAAAGATCGGCAAGAGTTCCGGCGTGCACATCGCGCATCTCGCCGTTAAGTACGATCTTCATCAACCATCTCCGAATGTTTGGTGTCCAACGCCAGGTCAGCCACGCCCTTGGCCAGTGCAGGGGCCAGCAGGTAGCCGTGGCGGTAGAGGCCGTTGGCGTAGATTGTCGGTCCTAGCCGCCGAATACGCGGCAGGTTGTCGGGGAAAGCGGGGCGCAGATCGACGCCGGTTTCCAACACTTCAGCCTCACCAAAGGCGGGGTTCAGGGCGTAGGCTGCGCTCAGCAACTCAAGCATCGAGCGTGCGGTAATTCGGCTGCTATCCTCGGATTCGATCATTGTCGCGCCCAGCATGTAGACGCCGTCGCCGCGTGGAACGATATACAGCGGCACGCGTGGATGAAGCAGGCGTATAGGCCGGGTCAGTGTCACGTCTGGGCACCGTATCACCAGCATCTCACCCTTCACGCCGCGCAAGTCCTGCAGGTATTCGCGCGCGTGCAGACCTCTGCAATCAATGGCGTTGTCCAATCCCGTCGGAGCGCACGCATGATGGAATTCAACACCGTGATCCTGAAGCTGGTGCGACAGATCCAGCAAGGCCTGACGCGGATCCAAATGGGCTTCCGCAGCAAAGTAGAGACCTTTTTTGAAACCATACAGATCAGGCTCTAATAAGGTTATTTCTCTGTCATCAACTTCAGAAAACCCCTCCGTTCTGCGGGCGAAACGACGCAGATCCGGCAGGTCTCGTGGGTTAGCGACAACCAATGTGCCGCGCCTGTGGACCTGAGTGCGCTTGGCCCACCAGTCGATTGCCAATTGCCCCAGACGCAGGACAGGTTCTTCGGCGTTTTCATACTCGCACCAAGGTGCCAACATTCCGCCCGCCCACCAGGAACAGCCATGCGGCCCCGGTGCACCACCGGGATCAAACACCTGAACCTTGGCCCCGCGCGCGACAAGTTCGGAAGCAACGGCCAACCCGGCCACGCCTGCCCCTATGATCGACCAGACGGTCACGCGGACCAAACCTGATGGAAGTGATGAACAGGCCCGTGACCTTGCCCGATGTTCAAAGCATCGGCCTGAGCGATGGCGCCCTGCAGATAGTCATGTGCTTGCGCAACGGCCTGGGGCAGCGAAAGATCCTTGGCCAATCCGGCCGCTATGGATGAGGACAGCGTGCACCCCGTTCCGTGGGTGTTGCTTGTCTGTCGGCGCGGCGCTTGAAATTGGTCCATCACGCCAAAATCTGAGACCAGTAAGTCGTGGCAGATGTCGCCTTTCCCATGACCGCCCTTCATCAGGACCGCACTTGCACCCAATGCGCATAACTCGCGCCCTTGTGTGATCATCTGTTCGAGGCTGTCCGCTGGTTCAGCGCCCAGCAAACAGGCTGCTTCTGGCAGGTTTGGTGTCAACACGGTCGCGCGCGGCAGCAACACCTCGCGCAGGGTTTGCACGGCTTCTTCCGCCAGCAACGCATCGCCGGATTTGGCAATCATGACCGGATCCAGAACCACCGGCCCGTCAAAATCCGCGATACTGTCTTCGACACACTGGATGATCTGAGGGGTCGCCAGCATTCCAATCTTGATCGCGCCAACATCCAGGTCGGTCAGAACAGCCTCGATCTGGGCTGCAATGACGTCCAGAGGGATACCATGCACCGCCGTAACTGCGCGAGTATTCTGCGCCGTCACTGCGGTAATCACACTGGCACCGTAGACGCCAAGCGCCGACATGGCCTTGAGGTCAGCCTGAATTCCAGCCCCTCCGCCGCTGTCAGATCCTGCGATTGTTAAGGCAATGGGTGCCATGTCGTTGCTCCGGTTCAAAATGGGCAACGGGCATGGAAAACGTCTAAGCACTATAAGACCGTTCCCTACGCCGGTATTGCCCGGATCAGGTTCGATGGGTTAGCGCGTTCACGCCTCTCAGCCCCCAAGCAGGGCACCCCAACGGTTGGGGCGACACTCTCAGGGGATGGCGGGAGAATCAAGGGCCAATTTTGGGGCAGATCACGGTCAAACTGGACTTATCAAATGCAAAAGCCGGCCTCGATGGGCCGGCTTGCGACAGAAGTTTACGAAGTGCTGGTTCAGCCCTTCATGCCGTCCCAGAAAGATTTGACGGATGAGAAGAAGCTTTTTGATTCCGGGTGGTTGTCTTCGCCCAGATCGTCAAACTCGCGTAGCAGCTCTTTCTGGCGGCTGGTCAAATTGACCGGGGTTTCCACCGCCAGTTCAATGAACATATCGCCAATTCCACCGCCGCGAAGGGCGGGCATGCCCTTACCGCGCAATCGCATCTGACGGCCTGACTGGCTGCCCGCCGGGATTTGTACACGGCCACGGCCACCGTCGATTGTGGGTACTTCGATCGAACCACCCAGCGCGGCTTTCCCCATGCTGACCGGAACGCGGCAATACAGGTTTACGCTGTCGCGCTCGAACAGCTTGTGGTCCGAAACTTCGACAAAAATATACAGGTCGCCCGGAGGGCCACCGCGCATCCCGGCCTCACCTTCACCGGCAAGACGAATGCGGGTGCCGGTTTCGACACCGGCCGGAATGTTGACCGACAGAGCACGCTCTTTTTCAACGCGCCCGGCGCCTCCGCAGGATTTACAAGGATTCTTGATGATCTGACCCAGACCCGAACAGGTCGGGCAGGACCGTTCGACTGTGAAAAAACCCTGCTGCGCCCGAACTTTTCCCATACCGGAACAGGTCGGGCAGGTTGTGGGCTCCACCCCACCTTCCGCACCTGATCCGTCACAGGCAGAACAGGCCACGGCGGCAGGTACGCTAATCGTCTTTTGCAGCCCCGAGAACGCCTCTTCCAACGTCACCCTCAGGTTATAGCGCAGGTCCGAGCCGCGCGCGGCACGCCGGCCACCGCTAGTTGCACCGCGCTGACCGCCCATGAAGTCGCCGAACAGGTCATCAAACACATCCGAGAATGCGCTGGAGAAGTCGCCCTGCCCGCCAAATCCGCCGCCGGGTCGGCCACCGCCGCCCATGCCATTTTCGAAAGCAGCGTGGCCAAAGCGGTCGTAAGCCGCTTTTTTGTCGCCGTCGCGCAGGACGTCATAGGCCTCATTCGCCTCTTTGAACTGCGCTTCTGCGTCGGGATTGTCCTTATTGCGATCTGGATGCAGTTCTTTGGCCTTCTTGCGAAAGCCTTTCTTGATCTCATCCGCCGAAGCGCCCTTGGACACGCCGAGCACTTCGTAATAGTCGCGTTTGGACATCAGTATTTCCTTCTGCCTCAACGTAATCGGGCCGGCCCGGCAACCGGACCGGCCCGAATTGGCCCGGTTACCCGTTAGTTACGCTTGTCGTTGTCCAGATCTTCGAACTCGGCATCGACGATGTCGTCATCACCAGCCGGAGCTTCATCAGCTGCCGCAGGCTCATCCTCGGCTTCCTCGGACTGTGCCTTGTAGATGGCTTCGCCCAGCTTCATGGCCGCTTCGGTCACGTTCTGAATGCCGGACTTGATCTTTTCGGCGTTCTCAGTTTCCAGCTCGTCCTTCAGCGCGGCAATCGCCAGCTCGATGGCTTCGATGGTGGTCGGGTCAACCTTGTCGGCATGCTCTTCCATTGACTTTTCGGTCGAATGGATAAGGCTTTCCGCCTGGTTCTTGGCGTCGACCAGTTCGCGGCGTTCCTTGTCAGCTTCCGCGTTCTCTTCGGCGTCCTTGACCATCTTGTCGATATCCTCGTCGGACAGACCGCCCGATGCCTGGATGGTGATCTTCTGCTCTTTGCCGGTGCCTTTGTCTTTGGCCGAAACCGAGACAATGCCGTTGGCGTCGATGTCAAAAGTCACCTCGATCTGAGGCATGCCACGCGGTGCGGGCGGGATATCTTCAAGATTGAACTGACCCAGGATCTTGTTGTCCGCAGCCATTTCCCGCTCACCTTGGAAACAGCGGATGGTCACGGCGTTCTGGTTGTCCTCAGCAGTCGAGAAGACCTGAGACTTTTTCGTCGGGATCGTGGTGTTGCGGTCGATCAGACGGGTGAACACGCCACCCAGCGTCTCGATGCCCAAGCTCAGCGGGGTCACGTCCAGCAGAACCACATCTTTGACGTCGCCTTGCAGAACACCGGCCTGAATGGCGGCACCCATGGCAACAACTTCGTCCGGGTTCACACCTTTGTGTGGCTCTTTACCGAAGAATTTGGTGACCTCTTCGATCACCTTCGGCATGCGGGTCATACCACCGACCAGAACAACCTCGTCAATGTCGCCCGCCGACAAACCGGCGTCTTTCAATGCGGCCTGACAGGGTTTCATCGACTTCTTGATCAGGTCGCCAACCAGCGATTCCAGCTTGGCACGGGTCAGTTTCATGACCATGTGCAGCGGCTGACCATTAGCGCCCATCGAGATGAACGGCTGGTTAATTTCGGTCTGCGAGGTCGAGGACAGCTCGATCTTGGCTTTTTCAGCAGCTTCTTTCAGGCGCTGAAGGGCCATCTTGTCTTGCGACAGGTCGACACCGTGTTCCTTTTTGAACTCGTCCGCCAGGTAGTTGACGATGCGCATGTCAAAGTCTTCACCACCCAGGAAGGTGTCACCATTGGTCGATTTGACCTCGAACAGCCCGTCGTCGATTTCCAGAATGGTCACGTCGAACGTACCACCACCAAGGTCATAAACCGCGATGGTTTGGGTTTCTTCTTTGTCCAGGCCATAGGCCAGCGCGGCGGCTGTCGGTTCGTTGATGATCCGCAGCACTTCCAGACCGGCGATTTTGCCTGCGTCTTTGGTGGCCTGACGCTGTGCGTCATTGAAATACGCGGGAACGGTGATGACCGCCTGCGTGACTTCTTCACCCAGATAGCTCTCGGCAGTTTCCTTCATCTTGCCCAGAGTGAAGGCCGAAATCTGGCTTGGGGAGTATTTTTCACCGCGGGCTTCCACCCACGCGTCACCGTTGCCGCCATCCACGATGGCGTACGGCACCATTTTCTTGTCCTTCTGGACTTCTGCATCATCCACACGACGACCGATCAGACGCTTGACGCCAAAGATCGTGTTGTCGGGGTTGGTGACCGCCTGACGTTTTGCAGGCTGACCGACCAGACGCTCATCTTCGGTGAAGGCGACGATCGAGGGCGTGGTCCGCGCCCCTTCTGCGTTTTCGATGACCTTCGGCTGAGAGCCGTCCATGATGGCCACACACGAGTTGGTGGTCCCGAGGTCAATACCGATTACTTTTCCCATATGTTCAATCCCTTTCTCTTCAAGGCGATGTCTCGAGGTCCGGACCCGTTATGGCATCCGGCCCCGATCTGGTTTGCACGAACAGCACTACACCATCGCGCGTCCCGGCGTATATAAGGGCGAGATCAGAGGCCTGCAAGCGGTGTAAAAGGCAGGTTTTCGGGAATCTGCGGCCTTTTTGGCAAGGTTTTGGCAAGGATTGGGGAATCTTCAATGGCGCGGCTGCTTTTGCGCGGATTTGACATCAGAAAAACCTATCTGGACGTTGCGGCACAAACGCAACTGATTGAGGCGTTGCGCCCGATTCTGAAATCTGCGCCGCTGTTCCGGCCGGTTACGCCTTCGGGCAAGGAAATGTCGGTGCGTATGACCTCGGCCGGGGCGCTTGGCTGGGTCACTGACAAAGGGGGCTACCGATATCAGGCGCAGCACCCTAAAGGAACAGTGTGGCCCGACATTCCCGATACGATACTGAGCATATGGCGCAAGCTTGCCAGCACCCAACGCGATCCGGATTGCTGTCTGATCAACTATTACGGCGAAGGTGCGCGCATGGGGCTGCATCAAGACAAGGACGAGGCAGATTTTTCATGGCCGGTCCTGTCGATATCGCTGGGCGACGATGCCCTTTTTCGCATCGGAAACGAAACCCGCGGCGGCAAGACCGAGTCGATCTGGCTGAACTCCGGCGACGTCGTAGTCATGGGCGGCCCCGCCCGCCTGACCTATCACGGGGTAGACCGCATCCGTTTCGGTTCATCCAAGCTGTTGCCCAAAGGCGGACGGATTAACCTGACCTTACGGGTCGCAAACTAGCGGCGCGCGCCCCAACTGGCTGACACATGCTGACGGGTGAAAAAGATACCCAGCAACCCAATCATCAACAAGGCCAGTCCAACCCAAATCGCATATTCCCAACTGGTGTTTCGCGGAAAGTAATTGCGAAAGACAAAGCCGCGGCACTGGTCGATTATGTGAAACAACGGGTTCCAGGCAAAGAAGCTCAGCATGAAGCCACCCAGCGCGTTCCCTACAACCATTTTACCAGAAAAAATCATGTTCAGACGTCGATAGATTGTACTGAGAATTCCCGTGGTGGTGGGAAACCATGGCGAGATTGCCATAAACACGACGCCCACCGCGCATCCGGTAAACCAGGCCAATATCAACATATAGAACGCGCCACCCGGTTCTTGGATCTCCAATGGCTCAACTGCGACAGTGTAGATGAAAAGGATCACAAGGATCGAGACCAACTGCGTGTAAAGCGACCCAAATGCGGTTGCCAACAGCGCAACCATCATGTTCATCGGAGAGTGCAGCATCATCGGGTTGTTTCCTGTTGCCACGCCAGAGACGGACGAGACGGCTTTGATATGGGTCAGGAACAGAAAGACACCTGACAACAGAAATAGGATAATGTTACCCCTGATCTTGGCGACCCGCGTGCCCAGCATCGACATGATCAGGTAAAACACGGTCACAAGTGCGAGAATTTGCAAGATATTCACAATGATCGCGATCACAGCATTCGAGTGTTTGGACCGTATTCCATGCGCCACCGCATGGAAGATAAGCTCGGAAGTCGTGAAAGCGCCGCCCAGAAGCGTCTGATTCCGCTTAAAATAAAACACTCAGTGCACTCTTTCCCGCTGAATTACCTGCAAACTGCCACGAAATTCTTGCCGTTCCGTAACCGGCACAGCATAAGACCCACAAGGATTTCGATCAACAAACTACAGCAACGGAGCATTTTTGTGACCTATGACGCCCTTATTCCCGTAATCAGACGTCTGGCGCTGGAAGCCGGGGACAAAATCATGCAGATTTACGAGGCGGATGATTTCGACGTCAAAGTCAAATCCGACGCCAGCCCGGTGACCGAGGCTGATGAGGCAGCCGATGCCTTGATTTCGGCGGGCTTGCGCGCGGCATTCCCGGATATTCTGCTGGTGACCGAAGAACAGGCCGCATCACATTCCGAAAAAGGCGACACATTTCTGATCGTCGATCCGCTGGACGGCACCAAGGAATTCATCAACCGGCGCGGTGATTTCACGGTGAACATCGCACTGGTTGAAAACGGAGTGCCAACCCGCGGCGTTGTGTATGCACCGGCCAAGGGGCGCATGTTCTACACGCAAGCTGACGGTCAATCGGTTGAGGAAACCGGCGCGCTGAACAAGGCACAGGCCGGCGACGTGACCCCGATTTCGGTGTCTGAACCGGACAATTCGGCACTTATGATCGTCGCGTCAAAATCACACCGCGATCAGGCGACCGAAGATTACATCAACAAATATCAGGTCAAGGACAGCAAAAGCGCGGGCTCGTCCCTGAAATTCTGTCTGGTCGCAACAGGGGAAGCGGACCTCTATCCCCGCGTCGGGCGCACGATGGAGTGGGACACAGCCGCTGGTCACGCCGTTTTGGCGGGTGCGGGCGGCAAGGTTGTTCGTTTCGATGACCACTCGTCATTGACCTACGGCAAGGACGGCTATGCAAACCCGTTCTTTATCGCCTACGCTCCGGGCGTTGACCTGAAGGAGGCCTGATGTCTGTTCTGATTGCCATCCCCGCCCGCTATGCCTCGACCCGCTACCCCGGCAAGCCGCTGGTTCCGCTGACCGGGGCAAGCGGCAACGCGATAACCCTGATAGAACGATCCTGGCGCGCCGCCTGTTCCGTATCGGGCGTGGACAAGGTGGTTGTCGCCACCGATGACGACCGCATCCGCGACGTGGCCGAAGGGTTCGGGGCCGAGGTGGTGATGACATCCGAGACCTGCGGCAATGGCACCGAGCGATGCGCCGAGGCCCATACTGCTCTGGGCGCGGGCTATGAGATCGTGGTGAACTTGCAAGGGGATGCGCCACTGACACCACATTGGTTTGTAGAAGACCTGATCGCCGGTCTGCGCGCCGCGCCCTACGCCGGGGTCGCAACGCCGGTTCTGCGCTGTGACGGAGATGCTTTGAACAGCTTGCTGAACGATCGCAAAAACGGGCGGGTCGGCGGCACAACGGCTGTATTTGCGACCGATCACAGCGCAATGTACTTCTCGAAAGAGGTTGTGCCTTTTACCGCCGAAACTTTTGCCGGCACCGAACCGACACCGGTGTTCCACCATGTCGGCGTCTACGCCTATCGCCCTGATGCGCTGTCAGCCTATCCAACCTGGCCAGTGGGACCTTTGGAGCAATTGGAAGGGCTGGAACAGCTACGCTTTATGGAAAATGGCCGCAAGGTTCTGTGCGTTGAGGTTGAGGCCAAGGGCCGCCAATTCTGGGAATTGAATAACCCGCAAGATGTGCCGAAGCTCGAAGAGATGATGGCCGCTATGGGGTTGGATTGACCCATTTTCACCTGAACTCCTGTCAAGACGACGTCTAACCGGGCGTCACACCGCAATTTGGAACGAATATGAAGAACATTCTTGTCACTGGCGGTGCCGGGTTCATTGGATCTCATGCCTGTAAGGCGCTTTCTCAAGCTGGTTACACGCCTGTGACCTTCGACAATCTGGTCACTGGCTGGCAGGATGCGGTGAAGTTCGGTCCGTTCGAACAGGGCGATCTGTTGGATCGTGCCCGGCTGGATGAGGTCTTTGCCAAATACGAGCCCTTGGCCGTGATGCATTTTGCCGCCCTCAGCCAAGTGGGTGAGGCCATGTCCGAGCCTGGCAAATACTGGTCCAACAACGTGACCGGTTCGCTGAATTTGATCGAAGCCACGGTGGCCGCCGGATGTGAGAACTTTGTATTCTCCTCCACCTGCGCCACCTATGGCGAGCATGACAATGTGGTGCTGGACGAAGACACGCCGCAACTGCCGCTGAACGCATACGGCGCCTCAAAACGTGCCATCGAAGATATCCTGCGCGATTTCGAGACCGCGCACGGGCTGAACCACGTGATCTTCCGGTATTTCAACGTGGCCGGTGCCGACCCCGATGGCGAGGTGGGTGAGTTCCACCGCCCGGAAACCCACCTTGTGCCTCTGATGCTGGATGCCATCGACGGCAAGCGCGACGGATTGACGGTATTCGGGACGGACTACGACACACCAGACGGCACCTGCATCCGCGATTATGTACACGTTTGCGATCTGGTCGACGCCCATGTCTTGGGGCTGAACTGGCTGGAGCAAGACAAGGGCAGCCGCGTGTTCAACCTTGGCACCGGGTCGGGGTTTTCGGTGATGGATGTGATCAGCCATTCCAAGGCCGTCACCAACCGCGACGTGCCTTTCGCGATCGGACCGCGTCGAGCGGGCGATTGCACCAAGCTGGTATCCGGTTCTGTTCGTGCGGGTAACGAGCTTGGCTGGTCCCCGGAAAGATCAACGTTAGAGACAATGATTGCCGATGCATGGCGCTGGCATCAGAACGGCCATTACGAAAAATGAGCTTATTGTGACTGGTACAGGGGAAGATACGCTTCCGCCCATCTCATGGGTGCAAATGTACAAGTTGCGGCTAAAACGACAGCGGTTGTTGTGGCGGTCCTTTCGCAGCCGCCATCAATTGTCTTGCCTGAACGACCGCACGGCGAACATCAAAGCCGGTGGCATTCTGGCGTTCACCACACTGCGCAATGAAATCACCCGCCTGCCCTGGTTCCTGCGCCATTATCGTGCATTGGGGGTTGATCACTTTCTGATCGTCGACAATGACAGTGACGATGGCTCGGTGCCCTTTCTCAAGGAACAGCCGGACGTGTCACTGTGGCAGACCCGGGACAGCTATCGCATGTCGCGCTATGGGCTGGATTGGCTGACCTGGCTGCAAATGCGCTATGGGCACGACCACTGGACCCTGATGGTCGACGCGGATGAGTTGCTGATCTACCCCGATCATGGCACCCGGCCCCTACCCGACCTGACGAAATGGCTGGATGATCAGGGACGTGTGGCATTCGGCGCGCTGATGCTGGATCTTTATCCCAATGGCCCGCTGGGGGAACAAGGCTACGATCCTGAAACCGACCCGACCGACGTGGTGAGGTGGTTTGATGCCGCCCCCTACCGGGCACAAAGGCAAAGCCCGCTGGGCAACCTTTGGGTACAGGGCGGCGCGCGCGAGCGCATGTTTTTTGCCGACACCCCGCGCCGATCTCCGACGCTGAACAAAATCCCACTGGTCCGGTGGTCGCGGCGCTACGCCTATGTGAATTCGTGCCATTCCGCATTGCCACGCTACTTGAACGCCAGTTACGGAGGGCCCGGCGACACAGCGTCATCTGGTGTCTTGTTACACACAAAATTCCTGCCCGAAGTTGTGGAAAAATCAAAGATCGAGAAAGAGCGCCGGCAACACTTTCACGATCCTGAACAGTTTGCAGACTACTATGACGGCATCATGGAACACCCTGTCATGTGGACGCCTGATTCCAAGCGATACACTGGTTGGGAATCTTTGCAGCAGCTGGGCCTGATGGGAATAATTGACTGGTAAAGTCACAACTCGAACTAACGGTTTTTAAAGTCGTTGCTTCGAAAGATGGAAAAATGGCATAAAACGGCAATTGTCCGGTACCACTCTGGCTTGTACAGCCTCCGGGCACGCTCGCGTAAATAACAAAGGTTGGGCAGTCGCGTGGGCCTATTGGATTCATACCGAATGAGATTGCGGCGCAAGCGCCGTATCCTGCGCTGTCTTCGAAAGCGGCACGACCTTATTCCCGTTTCCGTAAATACAAATTCGATAAAACGGAAAGACGTCCTGCTGGTCAGCGTCATACGGAATGAGAAAATCCGCCTGCCATATTTTCTGGCCTACTACCGGCAGCTGGGCATAAACCATTTTCTGTTCGTTGATAACGCCAGCAATGACGGGTCACTTGAATATCTGGCGGGTCAATCCGACGTCTCGGTCTGGCGAGCCGATGCAAGCTATAAGCGTGCGTCGTTTGGGGTGGACTGGACAAACTACCTGCTGCGCAAATATGCACACCGCCACTGGGTTCTGACCGTCGATCCGGACGAATTCTTCATCTATCCATTCTGCGATACCCGGCCGATCCGTGCCCTGACCGACTGGCTGGACGGCTGCGCCGTGCGCAGCTTCAGTGCAATGCTGATCGACATGTATCCCGAAGGACCAGTCGAAGACGCCATCTATTCTGAGGGACAAAACCCGTTCGAAATCGCCAAATGGTTTGATGCAGGCAATTATACGATCACAAAGAACCCGACCTACGGGAATCTCTGGATTCAAGGCGGACCCCGCGCGCGTGTGTTCTTTAAGGACACGCCGAAAAAAGCGCCTGCGCTAAACAAGATACCATTGGTGAAATGGGACAAGCGCTATGTCTATGTCAGCTCGACCCATGCGCTGCTTCCACGCGGATTGAACCAGGTGTTTGATGAATGGGGTGGCGAAAAAACAAGCGGTGCGTTGTTGCACGCCAAACTTATCAGCACATTGGGCGAGAAGGCCCAGGAAGAGATGGAGCGCGGCCAGCATTACCGCAGCTCTGACGAATATCGCGCCTATGCCGAACATCTGGCAGACATGCCCGAGTTTTGGTGCGACAAATCCGAAGCCTACATCAACTGGCGACAGCTTGAGATTCTGGGCCTCATGTCGAAAGGAAACTGGGCATGAGCGATCTGGGCATCATTATGCTGGTTCACACCGCGCTGAACCGGGCCGGCCAAGTGGCTCGACACTGGACCTCTTCGGGGTGCCCGGTGGTGATCCATGTGGATCGCAAAGTGCCAAACAAGGTCTATGCGGAATTCGTTGCCGCCTGTGCGAATGACCCGCTGATCCGGTTTTCTGACCGTCATGTCTGCAACTGGGGTGGGTGGGGAATCGTTGCCGCCTCGCAATCTGCCGCCACGCTGATGCTTGAGACGTTTCCAGATGTCCGCCATGTTTTCCTGACTTCGGGCTCCTGCCTTCCGTTGCGGCCAGTGGATGAACTGGTCAACTACCTCGCGGACCGGCCACGCGTGGATTTCATCGAAAGCGCCACAACCTCTGATGTAAGCTGGACTATGGGGGGCTTGGATCAGGAACGCTTTACCCTGAGGTTTCCGTTCTCGTGGCGCAAGAACCGCAAACTGTTCGATGCCTATGTGAAACTGCAGCGCGCATTGCGCATTCGACGCTACATACCCGAAGGGTTGGTGCCGCATATGGGTAGTCAATGGTGGTGCCTGACCCGCCAAACCCTGTCAGCCATATTGCAAGATCCAAAACGCGAGACCTATGACCGGTATTTCCGGCGCGTCTGGATTCCCGACGAAAGTTACTTCCAGACGCTGGCGCGCCTGTATTCCACCCATATCGAAAGTCGGTCTCTGACCCTGTCCAAATTCGACTATCAGGGTCGTCCGCATATTTTCTATGACGATCACCTGCAGCTGCTGCGCAGATCCGACTGTTTTGTTGCCCGCAAAGCCTGGCCCAACGCGGATCGACTGTATCAGGCCTTTTTGACCGATCAGGCCGGCGCCATGAAACCCACAGAACCCAACCCAAGCAAAATTGACCGGGTGTTTTCCAAAGCGGTCGAACGGCGCACACGTGGGCGTGACGGGTTGTACATGCAAAGCCGGTTTCCACGGCACGGCAACGAAAACGGGCTGACGTCCTCTCCGTATTCGGTTTTTCAGGGCTTTTCCGAAGTGTTCGAAGATTTTGAACCCTGGTTGAGCAACATCACTGGCGCGCGTGTCCACGGGCATCTGTTTGACCCGAAGCGCGCTGAATTCGCCGGCGGAGAAACCATCGTCAACGGCGGCCTCAGCGATTGCGCAAAGCTGCGGGATTACAACCCAACGGCTTTCCTTTCGAACCTGATATGGAACACGCGTGGCGAAAAACAGTGTTTTCAGTTCGGCCCCGCTGACACGCAAGAGATCAACTGGCTCTTGGCTCGGGACAAGAATGCGCTGATTTCCGTCATAACCGGCGCCTGGGCAATCCCGCTGTTTAGGTCAAACCTGAACTTTGCCGATATCCGCGCCGAGGCCGCCCGGCTGCAGCAGATCGAAACCAAACAACTGGAAATCCTTTCTTCTGTCTGGACCAAGGCGCGGGTTCGCAGGTGGACGTTGGCAGAATTCGTTGAATCTCCGGTCGAGCCTTTACAGACCGCGGTCGAGGATACCGGAACCACCCAAACCAGCCACCTGACCGAAGCGCCAAAAATGGTGGATCTGTCCGGGTTTGGCCAGTTCCTGCAAAACCTGAAGAACCAGGGCATGCACCCTTATCTCATGGGCGATTTCCCACCGGACGACAGCTTTGCGGACCGGGTCCGGCCATATCGAAAACCCTATCTGGTGCAGTAAAGCTAAATGACGCCCCAATTTGACTATTTCATCATTCTTGCAGCCATGCGGACCGGGTCCAACCTGCTTGAGGCAAACCTGAACGCCATCGAAGGGGTCACCAGCTATGGCGAGGCGTTCAATCCCCATTTCATCGGGCGCCTGAAATCCGACACTCTGCTGGGCATCTCGGTGGAAGAGCGGGATCGTGACCCTTCCGCATTGCTTGAGGCGATCCGGCGGGCACCAGGGGAACTGAACGGGTTTCGCCTTTTTCAGGGACATGATTCTCGTGTGTTAGAGCCTGCTTTGGGCGATCCACGTTGCGCCAAGATCATTCTGACCCGAAACCCTCTGGACAGTTTCATCTCGTTGAAAATAGCGCGCGAAACCAAGCAGTGGCAGCTGAAAAACATCAAGCGTCGTCGCGAAGCACAGGTTGAGTTCGATGCCGAAGCGTTCATGAAATACCTGAACCGGCAGCATGAATACCACCTGATGCTGGCGCAGCGTTTGCAGCAAAGCGGCCAGACCCCATTTTACATTGCCTATGAAGACCTGAACCAAGTGCACCTGTTGAATGGTCTTGCCGCCTGGCTGGGTGTGTCCGGCAGGCTGTCGGCGATCGACGAAACACTCAAACCGCAAAACCCCGAGCCTGCGCTGGCAAAGGTGACGAACCCCGACGAAATGGAGCAGGCGTTGTCACAGATCGACAGCTTCAACCTGCACAGCACTCCGAATTTCGAACCACGCCGACGCCCCTTGGTGGCGAACTACGTTGCCGCACCAAAGACGCCACTGATGTACATGCCCATCCGCGGGGGAATGGAAAGCCCGGTAACAAGGTGGATGGCCGCACTGGACCAAGTTGATGTCGAACAATTGCTCACCAACCAGAACAGAAAACGGACGCGTCAGTGGTTTTTATCCAATCCCGGGCATCGAAAGTTCGCCGTGCTACAACACCCAATGGCCCGCGCGCATCGCGCTTTTTGCAGACATATCCTCAACACAGGTTCCGATGCGTATCCGAAAATCCGACACGTCCTGCGCAACCGGCTAAAGATTCCGATCCCCGGACAATTGCGCGATGGCAATTACCCAGTTGAGCAGCATTACGAGGCGTTTTCAGCGTTCCTGACATTCCTGCGTCAAAACCTTGCCCAACAGACCGCCATACGCGTGGATGCGGCATGGTGCAGTCAGTCGCAGGCCATTGAGGGGATGGCGTCCTTCGCATTGCCCGACCTGATCCTGAGGGAGGATGAGGTCACAACCGCCCTGCCCGATCTGGCGCGCCGGATGGGGCACAGCACACCGCCCCTACCCGAACTCAGCGAACCGGATACACCGTTTACCTTGGCCGAGATTTATGACGACAAACTGGAAACGCTGGCCGCCCAGGCGTACCAGCGTGACTATATGCAGTTCGGATTTGGGCCCTGGAAACCGATTAGGGACGCAGAGTAATCAGCGTGCCCCGGTTTACCATCGAATAGATCTCTTCGATCTCGTCATTCTTGACGGCGATGCAACCTGCGGTCCAATCCGACGTCTTTTTAGCGCGCTTACGCTCTTTGCGACGGTTCGGTTGTCCGTGGATAAAGATATCGCCGCCGGGATCAACACCCATGGCCTTCGCCTTCGCGACATCCTCAGAATTCGGGTACGAGATCCCCAGCGACAAATGATAGCGGCTATTTGGATTGTGCCGATCAATCAGATAGCTGCCTTCCGGCGTACGCCCATCACCGCGCTTGGCTTTGGTGCCGTTGGGCGCAAATCCAAGATCAACCTTGTATTCTTTCAGGATCTTATCATTGTGCAGAAGATATAGTTTCCGTGAGCCCTTGTTGATGACCAGAGAGGTCACTTCGGGTCCGTTGTAAGTTAGAATTCTGGGGTTGGCCGAGGCACAAGCTGAGAGGCTCAGCGTTGCCATTGCACCCAATCCAAATGCTCGACGATCCATGTTCACTGCCTGCTGCTTTTTTTTCTGTATTATGCCAGAAAATGTGAAAACTGAAATCACTTTTTGATGTTTTGCTGCTCTGTCAGGCGACGCTCGATGCTTTCAAGCCGCTCCAGCACTTCGTCACGATAGGCATCGGTTTTGACTTCGTCCTCGGCATGGTGCGCATCCTGCATCGAATTCACGATCAGACCGACCAGCAGGTTTACCACCGCAAAAGTGGTCACCATGATGAACGGCACAAAGAACAGCCAAGCGTAAGGATATATCTCCATCACCGGGCGCACGATCCCCATGGACCAGCTTTCCAGCGTCATGATCTGGAACAGCGTATAGGCCGAAAGACCCAGATCACCGAACCAGTCCGGGAAGGTCTGCGAGAACAGCTTGGTCGAAATCACCGCGCCGATGTAAAACAGGATCGCCATAAGAAGGAATACGCTGGCCATGCCCGGCAAGGCCGAAATGAACCCTTCGACCACGCGGCGCAGGCGCGGCGCCACCGAGATGACACGCAGAACCCGCAAAATCCGCAATGCACGTAGCACCGACAGACCGGACCCACCTGGCACAAGAGCAATGCCGACAATCACGAAATCAAAGACGTTCCAGCCGTTGGTGAAAAACCTGCGCCCGGTTGCCAGTAGCTTTATCGCAATTTCAACAACGAAAATGGTCAGGCAAAGGCTGTCCAGAGTCACGATCAACGGACCTGCAGTTTCCATCAGGGTGGGTGATGTCTCCATCCCCAGCAGCACCGCATTGAAGATGATGACACCGGTAATGAACTTCCCGAAAGCTGGTGCTTCGATAAGGGTCAGCAGGCGTTGGGTGATCCCCATTCGGGTGGTCTCCTGTAAATCTTAAGGGTTCAGGGTGAACCGTGCGGCAAGTTCGGTGTGTGACGACCATCGAAATTGGTCAACAACCTGTACCCATTCAAGGGTGTAGCCCGCATAAACAAGAATTTTCGCATCGCGGGCGAAGGTCACCGGGTTGCAGGACACATAAGCAATCACTGGGCGCAGGGCCCGCGCCAGTTCGGTCACTTGCGCCTCGGCTCCGGCGCGTGGCGGGTCGATCACCGCTGCATCGAAAGACTTTAGTTCATCCGGCATAAGCGGCCGCCGGAACAGGTCCCGTGCCTCGGTCGTGATCCGTTTGAGGCCCTGCGCCCTGCGCCACCCCTGATCCAGCGCTTGCGTCATCGCTGCTTCGCCCTCGACGGCGTGAACCTCGGCCCCCTCTGCCAGGGGCAAAGAGAATGTGCCGCTGCCAGCGAACAGATCCACAATGCGCTTGGATGCACCCACAGCTTCGGAAACGGCCTTTAATAGAGCCTGCTCTCCGTCTTTTGTCGCTTGTAGAAACGCGCCAGGCGGCGGAACAACATCTGCCTGACCAAAACGCTGGACGGGTGGCTGGCGCATGGCGATCACTTCACCGTCCCAGCTAAGCCGGGCAAGACCGTGTTTCTCGGTCGCTTGTGCCAAAGATAGCTCAAGCGGGCCGTCCAGCGGTTTGCCGCCTTTGACCGCCACATCAAGCCCGGATTCGGACAAGGTTAGCGTCACCGCCAACACGCCTTTACGGCTACCACCCAGAATCGCCAATGCTTCGGCAACCGGAATGGCCGCGATCAGGGCAGGGTCGAGCAAATGGCAATCCGGGATCTCGGTGATCGTGTCAGATGCACGGCCATGGAACCCGGCCAGAGTGCCCTTTTTAGTCCGTCGTACCGCGATCGTCGCGCGACGGCGGGACCGTTCTGTTGACGTATGGATCGGGCGCATCGACGCCTCCAACCCCTGCGCGGCCAGCGCGGTACGCACCACTTCGACCTTCCAATCCGCAACGAATCCAACTGCAGCGTGCTGCAACTGGCATCCACCACAGGATTTGTAGTGACGACACGGTGCCTTGACCCGCTGATCCGAGGGTGTCTCGACGCGAATATCTGTCAGAAACTGGCCCATCAGCGTGCCGCTGACGACCTCACCCGGCAAGGTACGCGGAGCGTAAACAGGGCCATCAGCGATGCCGTCGCCCTGATGGCCAAGGCGGGTAATGGTGTAGGTTTGCGTCATGAGGGCCTGATACCGGGGCTTGGCCCGCAACAAAACCCTTATTCCGCTGCCTCGGCCTGAATGAACCCACCGGATTGGCGATGCCAGAACCGGGCATATAGCCCGCCCTGGTCCAACATCGCGTCATGGGTGCCGGTTTCAACGACACGTCCCTGGTCCAGGACAATAATCCGGTCCATCTCGCTGAGCGTGGACAGACGGTGCGCAATAGCCAGAACCGTCTTGCCTTGCATAACCCGATGCAACGCCGTCTGGATCGAGGCCTCAACCTCAGAATCCAGCGCCGAAGTTGCCTCATCCAGCACCAATATAGGCGCATCCTTGAGGATGGCGCGCGCCAGAGCGATCCGCTGACGCTGACCACCGCTAAGCTTCACTCCGCGCTCGCCCAGATGTGCGTCATAGCCGGTGCGACCATGGGCATCCTGAAGGCTAAGGATGAATTCATGCGCTTCGGCCTTTTTGGCCGCCTCGATCATTTCCTCTTCCGAGGCGTCTGGGCGACCGTAAAGAATGTTCTCACGCGCCGACCGGTTGAACATCGCGGTTTCCTGCGTGACCATGCCGATCTGACGGCGCAAGCTATCCTGCGTCACTCCGGAAATATCCTGACCATCAATCAGGATCGCGCCCTTTTCACCGTCGTAAAGACGCAACAGCAACGAAACCAAGGTTGATTTCCCCGCCCCCGAAGCGCCGACTATGCCCAGTTTCTCGCCGGGGTGCACGGTCATGTTCAGGCCTGATACACCACCAACATCCCGACCGTAGGCAAAGCTGACATGGTCAAAGGTGATCTGGCCTTCGGGCACGGACAACTCCGCCGCGCCCGTTTGATCCTCAACCCGTTCACGCTTGGCCAGCGTATTCATGCCGTTCTCGATCTCGCCAACATTGGCGTAAAGACCCATGAGGGTGAAACTTACCCAGCCTGTCATTTGGGCAATTCGGATGGAAATGGCACCTGCGGCCACAATGTCACCGGCTGTCGCAGACCCCGCTTGCCACAGCCACAGCGTTGCACCTATCAGCAAAACCGGCAGAACCCCGGCCAACAGCATCAAGATAAAGCGGAAACTGGCCGACAGGCTTCCGAACGCCAACATCTTTTCTCGCAGATCAACCATGGAATTCCGCGCGGCCTGATCTTCGAAGTCAGAGTGGGCAAACAGTTTAACGGTTTTGATATTGGTGATCGTGTCGACGACTTGCCCGGACACCATCGCGCGAGCGCCTGCCCGCGCCGCTGAGCGTTTACGGATGCGCGGCAGATACCAACGGACAAGCAGGAAATACACAACCAGCCAAGCCGCAAATGGCAGCATAACCAGCGGATGAATAGACCCTAACAAAAGCAATGAGCCCGCCAGCGAGGCCAAGGCAAACACGATCGCACTGATCGTCTCGGACACGACCGACGCCATCGCGTTGGATGTTTGCATCTGCTTTTGCGCGATCCGCCCGGCAAAATCGTCGTCGAAATATGTGACCGACTGACCCAGCGTCCACCGGTTCAGCTTGGCCAGAACCAACGGCGTGATGTTGGGCATGACGATATAGTTGTTGGTCAACGACGAAAGCCCGAACAGGGCTGGCCGCAGCAGCATGAAAAATGCAACGACCCCAAGGATCATCCAGACGTTACTGGCGGTCAAAAAGTTCTCAGGCCCGCTTGTGGTTGCTGCGTCAATGACCAGACCCAGCATCCACGCCGTGCCCGCCTCCATCGCACCCGCGGTGGCCGAGAAAAACGCCGCGACGAATATCATTGGCCATGCACCCGACAGGCACCAGCGAATGAACGCCCCCAGCGTTTGCGGCGGGGGCGTTTCGATGTTCTTGAACGGGTTTATGAGGTCGGCAATCCTCATTCAGCGGCCTCCGGGTTCAGGAAGCCCCCAGATTGCCGTGCCCAGAACTTGGCGTAAAGCCCACCTTGCGCCAGCAGTTCTGAATGCCCGCCCTGTTCAACGATCCGACCACCATCCATGACCAGAATACGGTCCATCTGCGCGATGGTGCTCAGCCGGTGGGCAATGGCGATCACGGTTTTTCCTTGCATCATACCGTAGAGAGTTTCCTGAATTGATGCTTCGACCTCGGAATCTAGAGCGGATGTCGCCTCGTCCAACAGCAAAATTGGTGCGTCCTTCAGGATCACCCGCGCCAGCGTCACGCGCTGCCGCTGACCACCGGACAGCTTCACACCCCGCTCGCCCACATGCGCATCATACCCCGTGCGCCCTTCTGGGTCTTGCAAATCAAGGATGAACTCATGCGCCTCAGCCTGTTTGGCGGCGGCGATCATCTGTTCTTCGGTGGCATCGGGGCGACCATAGAGGATGTTGTCACGCACCGACCGATGCAACAGGGCGCTGTCCTGCTGAACCATACCGATATGGCTGCGCAAACTGTCCTGCGTGACCCTGGAAATGTCCTGATCGTCAATCAGGATCGCACCTTGCTCAACGTCGTAAAACCGCAAAAGCAGCTTAACTAGGGTCGATTTTCCCGCACCGGACCGCCCGATTAGACCGATCTTTTCGCCAGGATTGAGGGTCAGATTGATGTGATCCAGCCCGCCGGTCTTGCGACCGTAATGGTGCGACAGATCGCGAATTTCGATCTGGCCCTTGTTCAGCTGCAAGGACTTAGCGTCCGGCATATCCAGCAGGTCAACGGGCTGGGCAATTGTTTGCATGCCCTCTGCCACGACACCAAGCTGGCGGAAGAAGCTGGTCAACGCCCACATGATCCATCCAGTCATCGCGTTCAGTCGCAGGGTCAAGGCAGTCGCCGCCGCAACGACACCCACAGATGCGCTCCCTTGCATCCAAAGGGAAATGGCCCAACCAACCACGCCGACGATCAGCAAACCGTTCAGAGCGACCAGTACCGCATCCATTATGGTGAAAATCCGCATTTCGACCTGAAAGGTACGACGCGTTTCTTCAATGGCTTCGCGGGCATAGTCCAACTCTTGTTCGTTATGGGCGAACATCTTGACCGAATGGATGTTGGTATAGCTGTCCACCACCCGACCCGTCACAGCCGAGCGCGCATCGGACGCAGCCTGCGAAGCCGGACCGACCCTTTTCACCGTCCAGCGCACCAGAATGGCGTAAAGCGCAAACCAGATCAGCAGCGGCAACAGCAACCGTGGATCCGCCGCCATCAACAGGATCGCCGCGCCAATCAGATAGGCGATCGAAAATGAGATGGCGTCAAACACCTGAAACACGGCCTCGCCTGCGGCAGGTGGCGTCTGCATGATCCGATTGGCAATGCGTCCGGCAAAGTCATTTTCGAACCACCCCACCGATTGTCGCAGAACATGTTTGTGGGCACGCCAGCGGATCAGGGTGCCAAAGTTCGGCAGGATCGTGTTGTTTAACAACAGCACATCCACGACATGCAGCATCGGGCGCAGCAGCAGCACAAACGCCGCCACCAAGATAAATTCGGTGCCGTGGTTCTGCCAGACCTCGGCCGGAGGGCCCGACAGCAGGTCAACCACTCGGCCCATGTAGTAAATCAGGCCAACTTCAACCGCCGCAACAACGACGGAAATCAAACCAGCCCAGAAGAACACCCGCATGAACGGTTGCGAGTAGTCCAGCATGAACGGCCACAACCGCGTCGGCGGTGTGTCGGTTTCCTTATAGGCAACAAAAGGGTCAACGAGGTTTTCGAAATAGCGAAACATGGAGAGTGCTCCGATTGAGCAGAAAATTAGTCATGCGAAGAAAGATGGCGTCAGAACACCACCCTTACGGGTCAAAGTGTTCCAGCCTTAGCTGTCCCAGATCCCGTAATACATTCGCATCCCTCCATTCATGTGACAGGGGCAAGTAACCATAAACTTATTTGCTTGTCATCCCCTTTTGAGACTTCCTTTATTCGCCCAGCAGGTCTTCGCGGCCCAGCATGAAACCCGACGCAATCCACTGCGCCTCAAGCTCAGCCAGTTTCTTGCCCAGCGCGGGGCCGGTGAATTCAGGGATCAGATCTGTTGCCTTGATCGGAAAGATCGCAGCAGCACCTGCGTGAAGATCGCGTTTGATAGTGTCTGACCAGGGCTGCTCCAGAAAGGCACAGCGCAAAAGCGATTCATGCAGCCCGTCTGTTTCGCCGTACCGAAACCCCAATTCGGCAAAGCTGGCCGGGCTGGATGCTTCATCGCGCATTCGGGTCAGGCGCTGCAATTGTGCGCGACTCAGACGCAGCGATTTCGCGACCTCAGGTGGCGCAATGGCCGCCAGCCGCCGCACCGGTTCCGGATCGGCGCCGGCCTGCTGTTCCAACGCGATCAACGGTGCCAATGCACGATCATCTGCGCCCGGCAATAGCTGCACCATAACTCCGGCGCTGCGCATCGCGGCAACGGAGGGCGCGGGATCAGGTGCCCCCAACAGTTTCAATAGCTCGGCCCCGACGCGTTCGCGGGATAAACCCGCCAGACCGTCCAGGTTGGACGCAATGGCCGCCAGAGCGTCGGGATTAAACCCAGCCTCGGCATCCCCATACCAGGCGTGAAAGCGGAAATAGCGCAACGACCGCAGGTAATCCTCACGAATTCGGTTCGCAGCAGTGCCGATAAACCGGACGCGACGCGCCTGCAGATCAGGCAAGCCATTCAAAGGGTCCAGAACGATACCGTCAGGCCTCGCATAGATCGCATTCATCGTGAAATCGCGACGTGCGGCATCCTCTTCGACTTTGTCCGAAAAGGCGACGACAGCGCGACGGCCATCCGTTTCAACATCACGGCGAAAGGTGGTGATCTCATGCGGGATACCCTGACTAACCACGGTGATTGTGCCGTGATCAATCCCGGTGGGAATGGCCTTAAGCCCTGCTTTCTGCGCCAGCTCGACCACTTTTTCAGGCCGCGCGTCGGTGGCGATGTCGATATCCGATACCGGAGATCCCAATAGCGCGTTGCGCACGCATCCGCCGACAAACAGAGCCTGGAAACCGGCACCGGTCAGGGCGGAGCAGACCCGTTGCGTTGCAGGTTCGGACACCCAGTCTTCTGTGATGTGAGTCATTCGTTAATCCGTGCTGCCAATCCCCGCAAAATTCGGGCTGTTGCACCCCAGATGTAATAGGGGCCGAAAGGTACCGTGAAATAATACCGCCTTTGTCCGCGCCAGCGACGCGATTCAACGATATAATTCGCAGGGTTGAGCACATGTGCAAGCGGAACTGAAAACACCTCGGCCACTTCGCCCGGTTCCGGTACCGGTTGGAAGGGTTCCCGCAGGATCGCCACCACAGGTGTGACCGTGAAGGAGGTCACCGTTTCATGTGTCGGTAAGTGGCCAAGAATTTCCGGCATTTCCTGCGGCAGGCCGATTTCTTCGCGCGCCTCACGCAGTGCGGTGGCGGTTACGTCCGCATCGCCGCTATCCTGCTTGCCGCCTGGAAACGCTATCTGCCCCGGGTGATGCTTGAGCGCCGAGGATCGCTTGGTCAAAATCAAGCGCGGGGCGCCATCTGCGACTGAAATCGGAACCAAAACGCCCGCGGGGCGCAGTTTACGACCCTCAGGCAGGACAAAATCAGGGTTCAGGTCGAAATCGCTTGAACCTTCACCGGGGCGGCACAAGGCCGCCCGCAGCTGATTAGTTGGATCAGGCGTTGTCCGCATCAAAACCAACCGTGGAAGGATCAAGCACGTAATGCGCACCGCAGAACTGGCAATCGGCGGTCACGTCACCCTCGGGCGTGGTCATCTTCTCGATGTCCTTTGCCGAATAAATCGACAGGCTTTGTCGCACACGATTTTCGGAACATGTGCACCCGAATTGCACCGACTGTGCATCGTAGACCCGCGGCTGTTCCTCATGAAACAGACGGATCAACAAATCCGTGGGTGCAATTGACGGGCCGATCAGCTCCAGGTCATCAACCGTGTCCAACAACACGTTGACGCGACCCCAGTTTTCGCCTTCTTCACCATCGACAAGGTCATTTGCAGTCAGGATGTTCCCCTCGCCCTCACCGGAGGCCACAAAGGGCGAGGCTTTGGGCATGTGCTGCAGCATGACCCCACCTGCACGCCAATGTTCGCCAACGCCTGGCTCGATCGATTTGCCAAAGCTCAGCGAAAACCGCGTCGGTAACTGTTCCGACTGGGCGAAATATGCCTCGGCACAGGCGCTAAGCGATCCACCGTCCAGGGGTGTGATGCCTTGATAAGGTTGGGTTCCCTCACCCTGATCAATCATGATGGCAAAATACCCCTCGCCCACCTGATCGAACGGCGCACCATCGGTCAGGCGATCACGGTCAAAGCTGGCATAGGCGCGAATGCGGGCGGGTTCCCCCTCTTGCTGAGGCGCATAATAGTCGGTCGCAATCATGCGCACCGGACCTTTGGACTGAACCTGCAGCGACAGCTTCCAGCGAAGCGCAACAGTCTGGCCGATCAATGCGGTCAGCAGGGCCATCTCGGCCACCAGCGCCTCGACCTTTTCTGGATAGTCATGCTGGCTCAGGATGCCATCAAGCACACCATCCAGACGGGCCACACGGCCGCGGATATCCGATACATCGAGTTGAAAGGGCAGGACGGTATCGTCCCACGCGATTTTTGTTCCAAGAGACATGGGGTTTCCTTACACGCCACAGGTTGGCATACCGCCAGCACATAGGTCGAACTATTCGGGTTTTAAGGGGCCATACATGATCAGACGGTTTGGTGAAACCCCTCAAGCTGGGCGAACATATACACGCCGGGTGGGTGTTTATGCATTGCTGCCCCGAGGTCGAAGCCTTTTGCTGACCTGTCAGACAGAACCCGGGCCTGATCTTCAATTGCCCGGCGGCGGAATTGATCCGGGCGAATCACCCATCACAGCCCTGCACCGAGAAGTGTTCGAAGAAACCGGCTGGTTGATCGCGTCGCCCCGCCGCATCGGCGCTTTTCGTCGGTTCACTTATATGCCCGAATACGATTTGTGGGCCGAAAAGCTGTGCCATATCTATCGCGCGCGTCCCATCCAGCGCATGGGTCCACCGTCTGAGCCGTTCCATGAAGCCTTATGGATGGACACCGCCGATGCGGTCCAATTGCTGGGCAATGACGGAGATCGCCACTTTGCCGCGCTGCATGAAAAGCGGCTTTAGTGACCGTTGTATTCAAAGAAAACAGCCGAAACATCATCATCCATACCCCGGCCAGGTGCCATCGCCTGTGTCAGCCGCCAGAACATATCGTCAAGGAACTCCGTTCCGTTTCGATCGGGCCCGCAATCCAGCGCCATCTGTCGTAAGCCATCCTCGTCCAGCAGGCCACCGTCGGCGAGACTGCATTCTGTGAACCCATCGGAATAAAGCAGTAGCCGGTCGCCGGGTTGCATGTAGAATTCGGTCCGCTGAAAGGTGACGTCCGGCAGCAATCCGATAGGCAACCCGCCCTCGCCCAGAAATTCAGTTCTGCCGTCCTGACACAACAACAGCGGATGAGGGTGCCCGGCCTGCACCATTTTCACATGCCCGTTGCGCAGGTCTACGATGGCATAAACCATCGTGAAATACTCTTCGATTCCTGTATCCGCCATCAGCCGCGAGTTCAGGGTTTCGGCAACCTCTTCCGGCGGCAGCAGAGCATAAAACTTGTCGAAACGCCGCGCCATCGCCACGTTCTGATCAAAGTGGTTGCTGGACAGATAGCCCCCCAAACGCGCGGTCATCATCGCAGATGTGATGCCATGCCCGGACACATCGATACTGTAAAAACCAAGCCTGTTCACACCCGGAGAGAACATCCCCACCAGATCGCCGCCGATATGACCGCAAGGTTTCAGCAACATGCTGACTCGGGACTTACCGAAATCGCGCGTCAGTTCGGGTACCAGCGATTCCTGTATCTTGCGTGCCTGGATGAGGTCCTTGTCGATCGCGTCATGGGCGACGCGCAGCTCCTCAAGCGCGGATTCGATCATCTGGTTTTTTTTAGACAGCTCGCGCTGCATATCCAGAATACGCGCACCGGCTGATATACGCGCCCGCAGTTCATCCGCCTCAAGCGGTTTAATCAGAAAATCATCCGCACCGGCATCCAGACCGCGCGCCACTTCTTGCTTTTCGCTTTTGGAGGTCAGCAGGATGAAATAGCTGTATTGCCTGTTGTCCAAGGCGCGGAACGCCTTGCAGAAATCCAGCCCGCTCATCCCCGGCATCACCCAATCGCTGAGGACAAGATCCGGCGGGTCCGCTGCGCACATTTCAATCGCAACATCGCCGCTATCGGCCTCAAGCACGTCAAAGCCCCATTTTTTGAGCGAGGCGACCAGAATACGGCGCTGCAGGCGGCTGTCATCGACGACAAGCACCTTTTGGATCACACCAAAATCCAGATCTGACCCACTGTCTGCCTGACTGACCCTTGTCACCTTAACCCTCTGCCCAGCGGCGCTTATCAGAATAGGAAGACCCTATCGCGCCGCAGTTTAACAATGGGTGAAAGCCGAAGTTCATTCCGCTTAACCTGCTCTTTACCGGTTCTGCGGTACCAAATCCCCTGGCAGATAAAGCGAGGATGGCATGATCAACTGGTCCAGGGTCCGGCAACTAAGGGACGAGGTTGGCGCCAGCGAATTTGAAGAGGTAGTGAACATCTTTCTTGATGAGGTGAACGAAGCCCTAGCCCGGCTTCGGAACGACACCGCCCGCACAGAGTTTGAACAAAACCTGCATTTCGTAAAAGGCAGCGCACTGAGCCTTGGGTTCGAGGCTTTGGCCAAGCTGTGTCAGGATGGGGAACGACAATCGGCGCAAGGGAACAGCCAGGTGGTCGACTTTGCCAATATCCTCAGTGTATTCGAACGCTCTGCCAGTGAATTCAAGACTGGGCTGGGCGATCTTTAACGGCCAAGGCCATTTTCGGGACCTTCAGGCGCAAGATTTTCACGGCAAACCCGTCCAACGAAGGGGATTTCTTGAAGTTGAACTCCAATCCTCGTTCTTGAGTCAAAAACCCAACGCCCATCTTTTTCAGGATTCGCAGCGCGTCCTGTCGGCACAGCTCCACGCCGTCCTTCATACCGCAGTTCTCTGCATGCGTGTCCTAGTTGGCGCGAACCGTGGCGTTCATTCCTGCGCGCGACTGTTCATTTTCTGCCGGGTATTAATACTCTGATCAGTGTCGAACAAAGAAAGAAACCCAGCTGAAGGCTTTCAAACAATGCATGTCAGTTCCAATTAGGCTTTCTGCGACAGCCCTAAACTGGCAGCGATAGTTTTTGCCGCCGCCAGAAAACTGTACTCCTGCACAACGTAGTGCGCGAAGTCTGCACGCTTGCGGCGTTTCGCAGCCGATTCCGTTTTTGCCTGCGTGATTAAGTCCGCCAACGGCAAGCCATCATCAAACATATAAATGAATTCCTCGAACCCATCAGGCAGGCCTTTTATTCTATCTGAAATCAGCGGGACTGCGCAGGCAAGTACATCGAACACCCGGTTGGAAATCAGACCATTCTCACGCATGGGGGGGCGGTGATCGTTCAGAACGACGCCCGCCGATCGGTATAGTTGACCCAACTGGAGGTTCGGAACGCTTGCAGCACGAAGGCGATCCGCGTTTAATTTTCTATCCCACCTGTCACCATAAACGTCGACAGGCAATTCCTCGGCCAATGCTTTTTGAATGACCGGCCGAACTTCCCATCTTCGGTAATTGTTGCCCACAAACAGCGTAGGACCACCATAGTCACGCTCGCCCGGGTAGAAAATGCGATGATCCGTTGCCTGAAAAAGAACGGAATCCTGAGGGCGAGTTTTGATTCCCTCGAAAAAGAGACGCGATGCAAAGAAGTTGGCTGTATGATTGTCGGCCTCTTTTGAGACCTCGCCCCGAATCATCTCGCTGATTAACCAACTGGCAGAGCCCTGTTTTGCTTCATACGGATACTTCAACTTACCGCGAATCAAAACGGCCGCTTCGTCGGCGTCAGATTTTGATGACCACTCGTTGTGGTCATCTACCCGCGCAGGAAGACCAATGTCGGAAAATGCGTCAGCAAGGCTGTGTGCATATATTTTTTCCCCCCAACTGTGCTGCTTGCCTTCTTGATAGGGTGATTTTACAGCAATCAGGACTGGGTCAGTTCTGCGCGATGTTGAGGATCTTTTTTTTTTGCCGGGGCAGATTTGACGGCACGCATGAAAGAACGCTCAAGCTGTGTGAAACGATCATATTCGTCATTCGTCAGCGTCAAACCAATGCCTTCCAAAACCATTCTTGCGGTGCCAAAAATTCTTGCTTGATTGTATGAAATCTTGGGCGATCCATGCATCATGACCTGCCTGACACCGCGCGCGATCACCCACCCCAATGGAATGTCTTGTTCTGCCCGCCATTCGACATCAATTTGCTTTAGCCCGCTGGGGGTTCTGATGAAATTGAATGGTGTAGCGTCGACATAAGAACCGTCGATGGTCCAGTCTTCACTTGAGTTGCTGTCCGCTGCTTGCGTGCACTGGGCTTTCAGATGCTCTGCCCAAGGCACAAAACTCCGCCAAAGACGGACGGGACGTGGGGTTCGGTGCATCTGGCGGATAATCTGGCCACCCTCACTGACGCCTGAAACGTATGGCGCGGAAGAGGTGTCGTGACAAATGGTGTAGGGGCCGACGTCAATTCTCCTGTCCGGCTCTGAGATTGCTGTCGTTTTTTGAACGGATATCTGACCTCTGCGGGGCACAAATGCGGTCTCGCAGGTAAATGCCAGGTGCCGTTTTCCGATGTTATGCGTGAACGCAAGTTTCGTGGCGTGTTTGAATTTCCGAGAGCTTGCAACGATCAGAAACGAGTTGGCGAACTCACCAAGAAGCCCGGCCTTGTTCAGAGTAGAGATGGCAAGACCGTCTGTGAATGCTGGCTCCCACTTTCGGCTGTAGTCGCGTGAACGGGTGCCCAGAAGCAGATCAGAGGAATTGAAGCCAGGAGCAATAAGGCCGGCCTCGGTAAGCAAAGTCTCACAAACTTTGTAATCTGGAAAAGCGTATTGGAATTCTTGATGTTCAAAACCTTTGTCAGACAGTAGGTTCGCTATTTCCCGCTTACTGAATGTTTCAGCTGAGCCCCCATCATACAAATCGTGGATTCCGTAGTAAGGGCTTCCCACGTGATCTTCTGACGCCCCGTTCCAGTACTTCAAACCAAGCTTGTTCTCGATCGCGATGACCATTTTACCGCCGGGCTTTAGGTGCCGCTTGGCCACTTCCAAATAAGAACCGAACGGGTCATTCTGGTCACCAAACAACGGCGCATACTCCAGCACGCCAATAAAGAGGACCCAATCGAATTTTTTATCGGACTGAAACTTGGTGAAATTGTCGACATAAAACTCGGCGTTCGGCAGGTCTTCGCATCGTTTTGATGCGGTTCGTGCACGCGAGACCGTTCCTTCGACGGATGTTAGATCCACGCCCTGCTCTGCCAGATACCTGGAAATGGCACCACAACCGCAACCTAGTTCCAGTACCGACTGGTTTTTCTTGAAGTCCAAGCCTTTCAGAACAAAGTGGCGCTTGGCCGAGAAATGGTATTCGGAAGCCCAATCCGTGATCAATGCGTCGATCTCGGATGAATTTACGGATCGGTCCTTACAGCTTGATACACCATTAAAGAGTCTATCCTCCTTCGCGACACCATCCGAATAGAGGATGTCTGCGGAATCGTTGCGAACCCAAATGTTGTGTTCGGCATCTTGTACGTATGTCATTTTGATCAAGCTATCTGAGGGTGTTGGTGGCTGCACACTATCCGGCAACCGGAGTTGTCTCTAGAGGGAATTTGGACAGAAGCGTTCCCATTCTGTTGACCTGCACCCACGCTGCCAAGCGAACGACGACACCACAATCCGGCCCGTGATCCAGCCGCCGTGGCGTTTGCGCCCGTCAGATCACGAACTGCGCCAGCGTTTCGTCTTCGGTAATGTCGGTATAGGTAAAGCCCGCATCATCAAGATGCGCGAACAGGCGCACAAAATTCTCAGGCTTTCGCGTTTCGATCCCGATCAGGACAGATCCGAAATTGCGGGCCGATTTTTTCATGTACTCAAAGCGGGCAATATCGTCCTCAGGACCTAGAATGCCCAGAAATTCCTTCAACGCGCCTGGACGTTGTGGCAGGCGGAGGATGAAGTATTTTTTGACGCCCGAATACCTCTGCGCCCGTTCCTTAACCTCGGGCAAGCGTTCGAAATCGAAATTGCCGCCCGAGGTGACGCACACCACGGTCTTACCACGAATGAAACTTTGCACGTCACCGACGGCTTCGACCGCCAGAGCACCCGCAGGTTCCAGTACGATGCCCTCGACGTTCAGCATTTCGATCATGGTGGTACAGATGCGATCTTCGGACAGCACGAGAACGTCAGACAGGTGGCGGGATTTCAACAGCTCAAATGGCTTTTCCCCAATCCGACCCACCGCCGCGCCATCGACAAACGTGTCCACGTGATCAAGAGCCACCGGATGACCCGCCGCCAATGCAGCACGCAGACAGGCGCCACCCGCCGGCTCCACAAATAGACAATGGG
The DNA here is from genome assembly GCF_059611165.1 of Ruegeria sp. CDSB013. Lineage (NCBI taxonomy): Bacteria > Pseudomonadati > Pseudomonadota > Alphaproteobacteria > Rhodobacterales > Roseobacteraceae > Ruegeria > Ruegeria sp. CDSB013. Next base: position 148,861 of record NZ_JBXWPA010000009.1, read on the forward strand.
TGCGATCCCCGAACCACGTGGCCACGCCAGACGACATGCCACCACCACCCACTGGCAAGATGACATGATCGGGAACCTGTCCAAGCTGTTCCTCAATCTCAACCGCTAAGGAAGCCTGCCCTTCGATCACATCTTCATCGTCGAACGGCGACAGGAAATATCCACCTTGCTGGGCACACCAGTCCTGCGCCGCAGACAGAGTATCGTCAAAATAGTCTCCGGTCAGGTGGATCTCGATATTGTCGCCGCCGAAAATCCGGGTCTTCTGGATTTTCTGCTGCGGCGTCGTCACCGGCATAAAGATCACCCCCTTCACACCCAGATGCTTGCACATATAGGCCACACCCTGCGCGTGATTGCCTGCGCTGGCGCAGACGAACAGGTCCTGCCCCTGCTGCTTGCGCATGGCATTGAATGCGCCACGGATCTTGTAGGACCGCACCGGGCTTAGGTCCTCGCGCTTAAGCCAGATGTCCGCGCCATAGCGGTCGGACAGATGGGCGTTCCGCTGCAACGGCGTTGCTGGAAACACAGAGCGCATCGCCTGTTCGGCAGCGCGGGCGCGGGTCACGAAATCACTCATGACCCGTTCAGTGGCCTATCCCGACCAAAAGGGCAAGGAATACATATGTGTACGGCTCACGAGAGCTGGCGTCTTTCGATAAAGACGCCGTAGATCGTGGTCAGGATGCTGACATTGATCAATGGGACAACCAGCATGCTGGCAAACAACACGATCAGGACGCCGACTACCGGAACAAAGAGCAACAGCGACGCCAGCAGTTGAAGCAACAACTGGAGGAGAATGGATAAAATGACCAGAAGCACAATTGCACCGTTGGCACCCGAAGTTGCCTGCCAAGCCTCAGAAAGTTTTAGTGGTTTTCCGATGGCTGCGCCGGGCAAAATAGGGGATGCCCGATAAAACCCGATGGTGAGAAAGATTACCAAAGCCACCCAGACCAAAATTCCCAACGCTGCTGAAGCTTGCGCCATCATACCCATGATCAGCACCGCCGGTATCATGATTACAAAAGCTATGAGGCAAAGCATGAGAAGACGCCCGAAATAGGCGAGAACTCGGTCGAACCGGAAAAGTGGAACCAACCCGGTCGGGTATTCTTCAAGCAGAACAAACCGGTGCCACGACACGACAATCCAGAGCATAACCCCAAAGATAACCACCACTAAACACAACAGAAACCCCGCGAAGGAAACCGCTGTTACGCCTTCAGGGAAGCCGTTCGTTTCACTGTCGAATTCTTCAAAAGGGATGCCGAACAGAAAAAACAATCCGATGACCAGAAGCCCACCGATGAGCGCAGGCACAACTGAAATCTGCAGCGCTTGTTTAAGGTTCCTTAGAACCATTTTCACCGAATGCACCAAAATCTCTAGTCCCAGCACGAAAACCGCCCTCTCAACCAATCCTTGTTCTCTATCCGACCGTTTCACCCCAATTCCGGGCCTGCGTCAATCCACACAGCTTGCCCCCGCGTCCAAAACCCGCTAGGGGCCAGTCGTTCTACGCATAAAGGGAAGTCAGATGTCCGCGCCCAAGAAAGTTGTTCTGGCCTATTCCGGTGGCCTTGATACCTCGATCATTCTGAAATGGCTGCAGACCGAGTATGGCTGTGAGGTTGTGACCTTCACCGCCGATCTGGGTCAAGGTGAGGAACTGGAACCCGCCCGCCAAAAGGCCGAGCTGCTGGGGATCAAACCCGAAAACATCTATATCGAAGACATTCGCGAAGAGTTTGTCCGCGACTTTGTCTTCCCGATGTTCCGCGCCAATGCGCAATACGAAGGCCTTTACCTGCTGGGCACCTCAATCGCGCGTCCGCTAATCTCGAAACGTCTGGTTGAGATTGCCGAGGCAACCGGTGCCGATGCCGTCGCCCACGGCGCGACAGGCAAGGGCAACGATCAGGTGCGCTTTGAACTGGCGGCCTATGCGCTGAACCCCGACATCAAGGTGATCGCGCCTTGGCGTGAGTGGGACCTGACCAGCCGGACCAAGCTGTTGGAATTCGCCGAAGCGAACCAGATCCCGATTGCCAAGGACAAACGTGGCGAGGCGCCCTTCTCGGTCGATGCCAACCTACTGCACACTTCGTCCGAGGGTAAGGTTCTGGAAGACCCCGCCGATATGGCGCCCGATTACGTCTATCAGCGCACCGTCCACCCCGAGGATGCGCCAAACGAGCCGGAATTCATCGAGATCGGCTTTGAAAAAGGCGACGCGGTCAGCATAAATGGCGAGGCGATGAGCCCCGCGACCATCCTGACCAAGCTGAACGAATACGGCGGCAAGCACGGTATTGGGCGTCTTGACCTGGTCGAAGGCCGGTTTGTGGGCATGAAGTCGCGTGGCATCTACGAAACGCCCGGCGGCACCGTCCTGCTGGAAGCACATCGTGGTATCGAATCCATCACCATGGACCGTGGCGCAATGCACCTGAAGGACCAGTTGATGCCGCAATATGCGGAGCTGATCTATAATGGCTTCTGGTACTCGCCTGAGCGTGAGATGTTGCAGGCTGCAATCGACAAGTCGCAGGAACACGTCACCGGCACCGTCCGCGTGAAACTTTACAAAGGTTTGGCCTCGACGGTTGGCCGCTGGTCGGATCATTCGCTCTATTCTGAAGAGCATGTAACCTTTGAAGACGATGCTGGCGCGTATGATCAGAAAGACGCGGCTGGCTTCATCCAGTTGAACGCGTTGCGTCTGAAACTGCTGGCCTCGCGCGAGAAGCGTCTGTCCAAGTAATTCTTGCCATCGCTGCAACGACGAACCCGGTGCCCGAAAGGATGCCGGGTTTTTCTTTGTCTTCGTTGGCCTGTTAGTTCCAGTAGCGTCACCCTTGCCTGCTTTGCCTGTTTGTCTTTACGCAAAGGTCAACGGGGAAAGGACATACCATGCTTCAGGACATCGCCGACGGGATCCAGAAAGGTCTGAACGGCAAGACATTTGACGGCTCTCTCAAGTTCGATTGCGGTGATGACGGGGTGATCGTGCTGATCGACAATCAAGCGACGACGCAAGATCAGGATGCAGACTGCACGATCCGAATTTCACAGGAAAACCTGACCAAGCTGCTGACCGGCAAGCTGAACCCAATGACCGGCGTGGCATTGGGCAAGCTCAAGATCTCGGGCAATATGGGTGTGGCGATGAAGCTGGGGCAACTGCTGGGGTAAGCGCCGATAAACTCGTCTCACCAGCGCGTGACAAACCATGTCAGCGGATTGCAACGGCAGAAAAGTCGGGGCAGCCTGATCTCAGAAGGAGATCTGCCATGACCCGGACCGCATACCTCTGTTTCGTTAAACCGTCGCTTCTGTTTGTTCTGATCACACTGGCCGCGATGCTGCGCGCCCTGCCCGCACCAGCTGCCGGCACCGAAACCCTGACCGTCGCCGGAGGGTGTTTCTGGTGCGTTGAATCCGATTTTGAATCGGTTCCCGGCGTGATTGGCGCCGTATCCGGCTTTACCGGCGGTAAGACAGCCAATCCGACTTATGACCAAGTGACGAAAGGTGGCACCGGACATTACGAGGCTGTTCAGATCACCTTCGACTCTTCGCGGGTTTCCCGTGAAACGCTGCTGAGCATGTTCTTCCGTTCCGTTGATCCAACCGATGCGGGTGGCCAATTCTGTGATCGCGGCAACAGCTATCGCACTGCTGTTTTTGTCTCTAACACAGGCGAAAAGGCGTTGGCGCAGAAAGCCAAAGCCAATGCGCAGCAGGCGCTGGGTCAAACCGTAGTTACCCCCATCTTGAACGCGGGCACCTTTTACCCGGCCGAAGCTTACCATCAGGATTACTATAAGGGCGACAAGCTGGTGCTCACCCGCTTTGGTCCGAAACGCCAGAAAAACGCATACAAAGCCTACCGCAAAGCCTGCGGTCGGGATGCGCGCGTCAAACAGCTCTGGGGTAGCAATGCACCTTTCGCCGGGTCCTAACCGAACCGGGCCTCCAGCACCTCTTTGAGGTCGGGAATAACATCCGCCGTGCCGTGCCGCGTGACCATCAGGGCCGCGGCACGATTTGCTTGTGCAATCGCCTGCGGCATCGGCAACCCGCGGTCCATTCCGGCCAGAACGTAACCGGTGAAGGTATCCCCCGCGCCGGTCGTGTCCACGGCTTTCACCTTGTGTGCCGAAATCTCAAGTGCCTCACCATCCTTGGGTAGGTAGCGCGCGCCTTTAGACCCCAACGTGACCAGTACATGCTTAACAGGCAATTCAGCGACGGATTGACCCGTACTTTCGCGCAGCTGTTCTGCTTCGACCTCATTCAGGATCAGGAAGTCCAGATAAGGCAGCACCGCCTGCACGGCATCAGCCTGAAACGGCGCGGCGGCATAGCAGACGGTCAGTCCAAGATCACGGCCCATGCGGGCGGCCTCGACCTGGGCGTTGGTCTCGTTCTGCATAACCAGCAGATCACCGGGAACAGCCTGCGATAAGGCCTGTCCCAGCTGATCCTGCTCGATGGCGTGGTTTGCGCCGGGATACAGAATGATCTGGTTCTCACCCTGCTTGTCCACCGCAATGATCGCGTGACCTGTAGGCACGTCGACCTCGGCAATGAACCGGGTGTCGACGCCATATTCGGTCATGCGATCCAGGGCCCAGCGCCCGTCCGGCCCAATGCCACCGATATGCGCCACACGCGATCCGGCACGCGCCGCTGCAACGGACATGTTGGCCCCTTTGCCACCCAGAAACCGCTCCAAGTTCGAAGCGGCCAGCGTTTCACCGGCAGTGGGAAGATGCGGCAGGGCATAGACCATGTCCGCATTGATCGAGCCTAGGTTCCAGATCGTCACGGTTTATCCAATATCGCAAGAGGCCAGAATGGCCATGTTCAGAATGTCATTTGCTGTCGAGCCAGTCGAACAGATCTGAATCGGCTTATCGACACCGGTCAGGATAGGGCCAATGACGTTCGCGCCACCCATCTCTTGCATCAGCTTGGTCGAGATCGAGGCCGAATGCCGTGCGGGTACAATCAGGATATTCGCCGGGCCCGTCAGACGCGAGAAGGGATAAGCCTCTTGCTGTTCCACGTTCAGCGCCACATCCACAGTCATCTCGCCATCATATTCGAAATCGACGCCGCGCTTATCCAGAATCTCAGGCGCTACGTGCATTTTCTCAGCCCGTTCAGATACCGGATAGCCGAAGGTGGAAAAGCTGACAAAGGCAACGCGTGGGTCCAGCCCCAAATGCCGCGCGACCGAGGCCGAGCGTTCGGCGATATTGGCCAGATCATGCTCATCCGGCCATTCATGGACCAGCGTGTCACCAATCAGAACGATCTTACCCTTGTGCAACAGCGCCGTTACACCAACGGCCCCATGTTCGGCATCAGCGTCAAACACATGATTGATGCGTTCCAGCACATGTGCCGATTTCCGCGTTGCGCCGGTGACCATGCCATCGGCGTGGCCATGCGCCAACATCAGGCAAGAGAACACATGGCGATCCCGCGCGGCCAGACGATGGATATCTTTGCGATCAAAACCACTGCGCTGCAGACGCTTGTAAAGGAAATCCTTATAGGCTTCGAGATGCGTGGTTGTGGAGGCGTTAATCACCTCCAACTCGCGCACCGCGTCCTCCAGACCGGCGGCTTCCAGCTTTTCCTTCACATCGTCAGGGCGACCAACAACAAGCGCCTTGCCAAAACCCGATCGCTGATACATCACCGCCGCGCGCAAGACGCGTGGATCGTCGCCTTCGGCAAAGATCATCCGGCTTTGCGCCTGACGTGCACGGGCGTTCAGGCCGCGCAGGATGCTGGCGGTCGGGTCCATGCGGGATTTCAGGCTCAGCTCATAGGCGTCCATGTCAATGATCGGGCGGCGGGCTGCTCCGGTGTCCATCCCCGCCCTGGCAACGGCAGGCGGAATACGGTGGATCAGGCGTGGGTCAAACGGCGTCGGGATAATGTAATCCCGGCCAAAGGTCAGAGATTTGCCATAGGCCATGGCAACCTCATCCGGCACATCCTCGCGCGCCAGATTGGCCAGCGCATGGGCACAGGCGATCTTCATCTCGTCATTGATAGCGCGGGCGTGAATGTCCAGCGCGCCGCGGAACAGGTAAGGGAAGCCCAGAACGTTGTTCACCTGGTTCGGATAATCGCTGCGCCCGGTGGCGACGATGGCATCAACACGAACCTCATGCGCCTCTTCTGGCGTAATCTCCGGGTCCGGGTTCGCCATGGCGAAAATCACCGGATTGTCTGCCATGCTGGCAACCATATCCTGGGTCACTGCCCCTTTGACCGACACACCAAGGAATACGTCCGCGCCCTTCATCGCCTCTTCCAATGTGCGCAACTCGGTGGTGATCGCGTGGGCCGATTTCCACTGGTTCATGCCTTCGGTTCGGCCTTGGTAGATCACGCCCTTGGTGTCGCAGACGATGCAGTTCTCGTGTTTTGCGCCCATCGACTTGAGCAGCTCGATACAGGCGATACCCGCCGCACCCGCGCCGTTCAGCACGATTTTCACGTCTTCGATCTTTTTGCCCGAGATACGCAGCGCATTCAGCAGACCCGCCGCACAGATCACCGCCGTGCCGTGTTGGTCGTCGTGGAAGACGGGGATGTCCATCTCTTCCTTCAGGCGCTGTTCGATGATGAAACACTCGGGCGCCTTGATGTCTTCCAGGTTGATACCGCCAAAGGTCGGTCCCATCAGACGCACAGCGCGGCAGAATTCGTCCGGGTCTTCGGTATCCAGTTCGATATCGATCGAGTTCACATCAGCGAACCGTTTGAACAGGACTGATTTCCCCTCCATCACCGGCTTCGAACCCAGCGCGCCAAGATTACCAAGGCCCAGAACGGCAGTACCGTTTGAGATCACCGCAACCAGATTGCCTTTGTTGGTGTAATCATAGGCGGTTTCCGGATTTTCCGCGATGGCTTCACATGGAACCGCCACACCAGGGCTGTAGGCCAGCGACAGATCGCGTTGCGTCGTCATGGGTACGGTGGCCTGAACCTCCCACTTGCCGGGTGTCGGGTCGAGGTGAAAGGCCAGCGCCTCTTCTTTGGTGATCTTCGCTTTGGGCATGTGATGGGTCGTTTCTTTACATCTGCGGGACTTTTGCCTCATAGCGCAGGCAGGCGCGCGCCTCAACGAGAATACTTTTCACCTTTCGCCGAGATGGGTGGATTTGTAAGGTCGCGACCGGAATACGCCAAAAGGGGTCAGCCTTGTCCACAGTCACGCCGATGATGGCGCAATATCTCGAAATCAAAGAGGCGCATGCCGATGCCTTGCTGTTTTACCGCATGGGCGACTTTTACGAGATGTTCTTTCAGGACGCCGTCAACGCCGCCGAAGCGCTGGACATCGCCTTAACCAAGCGCGGAAAGCATAACGACACCGACATTCCGATGTGCGGCGTGCCCGTCCATGCGGCCGAGGGGTATCTGCTGACGCTGATCCGGAAAGGGTTTCGCGTGGCTGTCTGCGAACAGATGGAAAGCCCGGCTGAAGCAAAGAAAAGAGGCTCTAAATCGGTCGTAAAGCGCGATGTTGTGCGCCTTGTTACGCCTGGCACGTTGACCGAAGATGCCCTGCTTGAGGCTCGCCGCCACAACTTCCTGGCCGCCTATGCCGAGGTTCGCGATGAGGCCGCGCTGGCTTGGGCCGATATCTCAACTGGGGCGTTTCACGTGATGCCTTTGACCTCAGTGCGCCTCAGTCCCGAACTGGCCCGGTTGGCACCATCCGAGTTGATCGTGGCCGATGGTGTGCAGGACAAACTGAACGAACCCGTTATGGATCTGGGTATCTCACTGACCCCAATCGGGCGGGCCAGCTTCGACAGCACTGCGGCGGAAAAGCGCATCTGCAGGCTGTTTCATGTGGGCGCACTGGACGCGTTTGGCAGTTTCGGCCGGGCTGAGATTTCGGCCATGGGTGCGTTGATCGACTATCTGGAAATCACGCAAAAAGGCAAACTGCCGCTTCTGCAAACCCCACTGAAAGAATCCGAGGACCGAGTCGTTCAGATCGACGCTGCCACACGGCGCAATCTGGAACTGACCCGATCCCTGTCCGGTGGCCGCGCTGGTTCGCTGCTGTCTGTGATGGATCGCACCGTCACACCGGGTGGTGCACGACTGTTGGACCAGCGGCTTTCCAGCCCATCCCGCAATCTGGACGTCATCCATGGGCGGCTGGATGCTGTAACTTTTGCGGCCGAAGACAGCTTGATCACATCAGACCTGCGTGAGGCTTTGCGCAAGACCCCGGATCTGGACCGGGCGCTGTCCCGACTGTCACTGGATCGGGGTGGCCCGCGGGATCTGACCGCCATTCGCAACGGCCTGACACAGGCCGCCGCAATCGCTGAACTCTGCGCGGGTCAAGACCTGCCGGTTCTTCTGGCCACTGCCCTTCAAAATCTGGTCGGATTTGACGACCTACTGAACCTGCTTGACGAAGCGCTTGTGGCCGAACCCCCATTGCTGGCCCGAGACGGCGGGTTCATCGCCCCGGGTTATGATGCCGAACTGGACGAAGCCCGCACCCTACGCGACGAAGGTCGTTCCGTCATTGCCGGGTTTCAGCAGAAATATGCGGAACACACCGGCATCACGTCACTGAAGATCAAGCATAACAATGTGCTGGGCTATTTCATCGAAACAACGGCTACCCATGCCGAGAAAATGCTGAATCCTCCATTTTCTGAGACCTATATCCACCGCCAAACAACCGCCAACCAAGTCCGGTTCACGACAGTGGAGCTGTCCGAGATCGAGACCCGCATTCTAAACGCCGGAAACTTGGCGCTTGAGATAGAAAAACGGCTCTATGCAAGGCTTTCTAGCGAAATTCTGGATAAGGCCGCACGGCTCAACCAAGCAGCGCGCGGTTTGGCTGAACTGGATCTGACCACTGCTCTGGCCGATCTGGCGCGTGGTGAAAACTGGTGTCGCCCGCAAGTTGATGCCTCACGCGCGTTCGATGTTCAGGGCGGAAGACACCCGGTGGTCGAACAGGCATTGCGCCAGCAAAACGGCGACGCCTTCATCGCCAATGACTGCGATCTCAGTGCTGATAAAGGCGCGGCGATCTGGCTGCTGACAGGTCCCAACATGGCCGGTAAATCGACCTTCCTACGCCAGAATGCCCTGATTGCCCTGCTTGCCCAGATGGGCAGTTACGTGCCTGCGGAACAGGCGCATGTCGGGCTAGTCAGCCAACTGTTCAGCCGCGTCGGAGCGTCGGATGATTTGGCCCGCGGACGCTCGACCTTTATGGTCGAAATGGTCGAAACCGCCGCCATCCTCAATCAGGCTGATGACCGCGCTCTCGTTATTCTTGATGAAATAGGTCGCGGCACGGCCACCTATGATGGCCTGTCCATCGCCTGGGCCACGCTGGAACATCTGCACGCCTCCAACAAATGCCGGGCCCTGTTCGCAACCCATTACCATGAACTCACCGCACTTGCCGGCAAACTGGAAGGCGTAGAAAACGCCACCGTTGCCGTCAAAGAATGGGGGGGCGAAGTGATCTTCCTGCACGAAGTTCACAAGGGCGCGGCCGACAGGTCCTATGGTGTTCAGGTCGCTCAATTAGCCGGGCTACCCACATCAGTGGTCGAACGGGCCCGTATAGTTCTGGATCAGTTGGAAAAAACCGAACGCGAAGGCGGCAAGCAAAAGACATTGATTGACGACCTGCCTTTGTTTTCCGCCGCACCACCTCCACCGCCTCCGGCACCCAAAGCGTCACCCATCACCGACATGCTTGACGACATCCTGCCGGACGAACTGACCCCGCGTGAAGCCCTAGACCTGCTCTACAAACTAAAAGAGGCGGCCAGAACCTGACCGCCTCGTTATTCGTATGAACTGAAATCGCTCAGCTTGCAGGGGTTGAAGACACCCCAACCTGCGCAGGGCGCAGCAAGCGGTCATGCAGCATGAAGCCTTCGGCTGAAACCTGAATGATGTCACCGGCGCGGGTGCCCGGCACCGGAGCCTCAAACATCGCTTCATGCACGTTGGGATCAAACCGGTCGCCAACTTCGGGCGTGATCACTTCGATCCCATGCTTCTGGAACACGTCTTTCAGCGCGCGCATGGTCAGTTCGACGCCTTCCAGAAGGGGTCCCGCCACTTCTTTCTGCTCATCGGTCGCGGCTTCAAGCGCACGTTTCATGTTGTCGTAAACCGGCAGCATGTCACGGGCCAGCTTCGATCCGCCATATTGTTCGGCATCGCGGCGCGCTCTGTCGCCACGCTTGCGCGCGTTTTCTGCATCCGCCAGCGCGCGCATGAACTTGTCCTTGAAATCGTCTCGCTCAGCACGCAGCGCATCAATTTCCAGCGCTTCTTCACTGATTTCGGCAAATTCCTCGGCCAGTTCTTCCGCCTCAGCGGTTGCGATATCGTCCAGAAATTCTTCGTTCTTGGGCTCTGCCATCTCTTACCCTCTAGCTCCGGTCGGAAATCAGTTTGCCGACCAGTTGCGCCGTATAGTCCACGATCGGTACAATCCGTCCATAGTTCAGACGAGTGGGTCCGATGACCCCAACCGCACCAATTATCTTTCGATCAGCGTTCATATATGGAGACACCACCAAAGAGGAACCCGAAAGTGAGAAAAGTTTGTTCTCAGAGCCGATAAAAATGCGCACACCCTCGCCTTCTTCGGTCAATTCGAGGAATTCAGCAATGTCTTGCTTTCGCTCCAGGTCGTCAAACAACGTTCGGATTCGGTCCAATTCCTCGGCTTCGCCTGGCTCCCCCAGCAGATTCGCCCGCCCGCGCACGATCAAACGGGCCGAGTCGGTCCCATCCCCATCCCAAGCGGCCATGCCGCTTTCGACCATCTCGCGCGCTAAAATATCAATTTCCTGCCTGCGCGCGGTAATCTGGGTCTGCATCTGACGCAGTACTTCGCTGAGCGTTCGTCCTTCGATCAGGGAATTCAGAAAGTTCGCCGCCTCTCGCATCGAACTGGGTGTCTGGCCCGGCGGAGGCGTAAATAGACGGTTTTCCACATGCCCATCCGCAAAGACCAGAACCACCAAAGCGCGGTCATGGGCCAGCGAGACGAACTCAATATGCTTGATCTCAGACTCTTGCTTTGGGGTCAGAACCAGCGATGCGCCATGTGTCACGTGTGACAAGGCCGAACCAACTCGGTCCAGCATCCCGCCCACATCACCCGCGTTAGAGCCTAATGTCTCATCCAACTTCTGCCGATCGTCTACACCAAGATCACCCACTTCCAGCAACCCATCGACAAACATCCGCAACCCCTGCTGCGTTGGAATCCGCCCCGCACTGACATGAGGGCTGTCGAGCAGACCCAGAAACTCCAGATCCTGCATGACGTTTCGCACGGTCGCCGCGCTGACCTTTTCCGACAACGTGCGCGTCAGCGTGCGACTTCCAACCGGTTCGCCACTGTCCAGATAGCTCTCGACGATCAACCGGAACACCTCGCGTGACCGGTCATTCATTTCGTCCAGAACTCTACTTGCTTTGCTCATCGGCAATCCTCTGCTGGATCGGCATTAAATCGCAGACATCTGAAAGGTCAATCGGGGTTGCATCCTAAGGCACGGGGACGTTATCCCCAACCCAGCAAACAAAGGATTTTCCATGCGACCCTCAGGACGTGATTTAAACGAAATGCGCGCCGTTTCAATCGAGACGGGCTTTACCAAACATGCCGAAGGTTCCTGCCTGATCAAAATGGGCGACACCCATGTTCTGTGCACCGCCACGATCGAGGATCGCGTGCCACCGTTCATCAAAGGCTCGGGCCTGGGTTGGGTCACTGCCGAATACGGCATGCTGCCCCGTGCAACCAACACCCGCATGCGGCGCGAGGCGGCCTCGGGCAAGCAAGGTGGTCGCACCGTGGAAATCCAGCGGCTGATCGGTCGCGCCCTGCGCGCCGGTGTGGATCGGGTTGCACTGGGCGAACGTCAGATCACGGTGGATTGCGATGTAATTCAGGCCGATGGCGGCACCCGTTGCGCCTCGATCACCGGTGGTTGGGTCGCGCTGCGTCTGGCGGTGAACAAACTGATGAAGGCTGGCGACGTGATTTCTGACCCGCTGGTCGATCCGGTAGCAGCGGTCTCTTGTGGCATCTATGCCGGTCAGCCGGTGCTGGATTTGGATTACCCCGAAGACAGCGAAGCTGGCGTCGACGGAAACTTTATCATGACCGGATCAGGCAAGCTGATCGAAGTGCAGATGAGCGCCGAAGGCTCAGTCTTTAGCCGCGCCCAGATGGATCAACTGATGGATCTGGCCGAAAAAGGCGTCGGTGAACTGGCCGCAGCGCAAAAGGCAGCCACCGCATGACCCGCAAGTTCGACGGCGACAGGCTGCTGGTGGCCACGCACAACAAAGGCAAGCTTGAGGAGATGACCCATCTGCTTGAGGCCTTCGGCGTGAAGGTTGTTGGCGCGGCAGAGATGAACCTGCCGGAACCGGAAGAGACCGAAGAAACGTTCGTCGGTAACGCCCGGATCAAGGCCCATGCGGCGGCACAAGCTACCGGCCTGCCTGCCCTGTCGGACGATTCCGGGATCACCATTGACGCGCTGGACGGCGCGCCCGGTGTCTACACCGCCGATTGGGCAGAAACCGGCAATGGCCGCGATTTCCTGATGGCGATGACCCGCGCACATGATGAACTTGAGGCCGCACAGGCGCCTCATCCACGCACAGCACAATTTCGCTGCACGCTGGTTCTGGCCTGGCCTGATGGTCACGACGAAGTGTTTGAGGGTGTCATGCCCGGTCAGCTTGTCTGGCCCATCCGTGGCGAAAACGGCTTCGGCTATGACCCGATGTTCCAACCGGACGGGCACGATGTGACCTGTGCAGAAATGGTTCCGGAGGAAAAACACAAAATCAGCCATCGCGGACGCGCCGTAAACGCCTTTGTTCAAGGCTGTTTCGGTGGATGACTGGCGGCATGGAGGCTTCGGCCTCTATGTGCACTGGCCTTTTTGTGAGGCTAAGTGCCCCTATTGCGATTTTAACAGCCATGTTTCGAGAAATATTGAACAAAAACAATGGCTTAGATCTTATTTAGCTGAACTGCACCGCTCGGCATCTGAAACCCCTGACCGGGTTTTGAACACAATCTTCTTTGGCGGCGGCACGCCGTCCCTTATGGCACCAGAAACGGTGGCGGCCATTATCGACGAGGCGCGCAAGCTTTGGCGCCCTGCAAATGACATGGAAGTCACGCTTGAGGCCAACCCCGGATCGGTCGAGGCAGGCCGGTTTGCCGCCTATCGCGATGCAGGCGTGAACCGAGTTTCCATGGGCGTTCAGGCCCTGAATGACGAAGACCTGCGTCGACTGGGCCGCATCCACACGGCCGCCGAAGCCCGCGCAGCATTTGATATCGCCCGCAACTGTTTCGACCGGGTCAGCTTTGACATGATTTATGCGCGTCAACATCAAACCCCGGATTCCTGGCAAGCGGAGCTGACTGAGGCACTGTCGATGGCTATCGACCACCTGTCGCTCTATCAACTGACGATCGAGGAAGGCACCGCCTTTGGGGACCGCTATGCAGTCGGCAAGCTGCGTGGACTGCCCGAGGACGACCACGCCGCCGATATGTATCTTGCCACGCAAGAGTTATGCGAAGCCCACGGGCTGCCCGCCTATGAGGTTTCCAACCATGCCCGTCCGGGGGCAGAATCCCGGCACAACTTGATCTATTGGCGTTACGGAGATTACGTCGGTGTCGGCCCCGGCGCGCACGGGCGTATTACGCTGGACGGCCAGAAGATAGCGACAGAGACCTATCTGTCACCCAACGCCTGGCTCAGTGCTGTTGAAAAAGGAAACGGCGAGAAAGAAAGATCATTGCTATCTACGCAAGATCAGGCAAGTGAATACCTTATGATGGGCATGAGAATTGCCGAAGGACTAGATGTTGAACGCTTCAATGCGCTTTCCGATCTCACACTGCCAGAAAACAAACTGAGAGACCTAGAAGAGCTGGGTATGATACACCGGTCAAACGGCCGATTGATCGCCACTAAAGATGGTCGCGCAGTCCTGAATGCGGTCATCCGAGAGTTATTGGGATAAACGATGCAGTACCTCTGGGCCGCAATGGGATTGATCTGCGTCGGGCTTGCTGTTGTCGGCATTGTATTGCCCCTACTTCCAACAGTCCCGTTTCTGTTGCTGGCCGCGTTCTTTTTTGCCCGATCTTCCTCCCGACTGCACACTTGGCTGGTCAGTCATGGAACCTTCGGGCCGATGATCTTGGATTGGCAACGCTCGGGCGCCATTCGTCCGGCCGCAAAAAAGGCGGCCACCCTATCGGTTGCCGCCGTTTTTGGATTGTCTGTGATTCTTGCACTTCCAAGCCACGTCCTGATCATTCAGGCAGTCGTCCTCAGCGGCGTTATGATTTTTGTCTGGACCCGCCCTAACGGCTGAGCTTGGCGCACAGATCGTCCAATTGATCGAGGTTTTCGTAGGTCAGCACGACCTGCCCCGCTTCCGATCCCGCTTTGTGGTTGATGGCTACTTTCATCGCCAGAATGGCCGAAAGATCCTTCTCCAACGCGCGTGTATCCGCATCCTTGCCAGCATTCAGGTTTCTGGACCGCGGCGCCGCCTGAGGAGCATCCCCCTGCTGTTGTTTTTTCACCAGCGCTTCGGTCGCACGCACGCTTAGCCCATCCTTGACGACGATCTTCGCCAGCTCAGAGGGGTCTTCAGCTGTGATCAGCGCCCGGGCATGACCGGCAGACAGTTTTCCTTCAACAACAAGCTTCTGAACGTCCATAGGCAACGACAGCAAACGTAAAAGGTTCGCAATATGGCTGCGGCTTTTACCCAATGCTTCGGCCAGTTTTTCCTGTGTATGGCCAAAACGGTCCATCAACTGCTTGTAACCCGCGGCCTCTTCAACAGCGTTCAGGTCTGCGCGTTGAATATTCTCGATAATGGCGACTTCCAGAACTTCGGTGTCGTCAAAATCCCGCACGATAACCGGGATATCATGCAGCTGCGCCATCTGAGCCGCACGCCAGCGGCGTTCGCCTGCCACGATTTCATAGTCGCCGCCACGAACCTCACGCACGATCAGCGGCTGAATGATGCCCTTTTCTTTGACCGAGGCCGCAAGTTCATCCAATCGCTCTTGCTGAAAGGTTCTGCGTGGCTGGTTCGGGTTCGCTCGCAGTTTTTCAATCGGGACTTTCATATCCGGACGGCGCGGGTCTGAGGGCATAAGCCCCCCGGTATCCTGCGTCACATCCGCCATCAAAGCGGAAAGTCCCCGGCCCAAACCTCTGGGTTTTGTTTTTTTGGCGGCCACGGTGCCCTCCTCACTGTCGCTTAGGCGGCGACTTTCTTATTCTTGTGCATGACTTCGCGGGCCAAATGCCGATAAGCCATCGCCCCCAGCGATCCCGAGTCGTATTGCAACACAGGCAACGCGTAAGACGGAGCCTCGCTGACCCGCACATTTCTGGGTATCTTGGTTTTAAATACCATCTCACCCAGATTGTCACGCGCGTCTTTTTCGACCTGGCGGGACAAGTTGTTGCGGTTGTCATACATAGTCAACACAACACCTTCGATTCTAAGGTCCGGATTCGCGGTCTGGCGCACCTCTCGGATGGTCAGCATTAGTTGTGACAATCCTTCCAATGCAAAGAACTCACTCTGCAACGGCACCAGGACAGAATGTGCAGCGACCATAGCGTTGACAGTCAGAAGATTTAGCGAAGGCGGGCAGTCGATTAGCACAAAATCCAGGTCAAACTTGTCGATTGCGGTTTGACGCAGCGCGTCATGCAACAGATAGCTGCGTTTTTCATTGGATATCAGCTCAATATCTGCCGAGCTTAGATCAACCGTCGCCGGGACAACAAACAACCCCTCGATTTCGGTTTCCTGAACAACCGCCTCCAAAGGGGCATCATCCAATATCAGATCATACGTCGTCCAATCCCGATCTTCGACCCCCAATCCGGTGGATGCGTTCCCCTGAGGATCAAGATCAACAACCAGCACTTTGCATCCAGCCTCGGCCAGACCGGCCGCAAGGTTGATCGCTGTTGTGGTTTTCCCAACCCCGCCCTTCTGATTGGCTACCGCAATAATCCGGGGCCCTGAGGGACGAGACAAATCAACCACGTGATACTCCTTTGATTTTAAGGATAACGGCCTGAGGCTCAGTTAAACTTGTAATCGGGTCAACGTCGAAATTCCATTCTTCCTGCGCCTCTTCCAGCTCTTTTTTCCACCTTTCGCCTTTCGGCAACAGCGCCAGCCCCTTTTTGCTCAAATGTCTGTTGCAAAAGGACAATAGCGTAGGAAGATCGGCGAGGGCCCGCGCAGAAAGGATATCTGCGCTCAACGGTTCAACCACTTCGATTCGCTTGGAAATAACGGTGCATTTCGCGCCGCATTCACGTGCTACATTGCGCAGAAAGGCAGACTTTCGTTGGTCGCTTTCTATGAACATGAACTGGGCATCTGGTGCGTCTTCAATGGCCATTATGGCACATACCATCCCGGGGAACCCGCCTCCGCTACCTAAATCTACCCAGTTTTCGAATGGCCCTGCGCATCTATAGACTTGTACGGAATCCTTTATGTGTCGAACCCAGATGTCATCCAAGCTTTTCCGTGAAACAAGATTGATTTTCGGGTTCCACCGCTTAACAAGCTCCACATAGGCTGTGAGACGCTCAAATGTTTCACGTGAAACATCCAAATCATCAATAGTGGTCCCATTCATACCTTGCGGACCTTCTGATCGCGGCGAAGCTTAGCCAACAACAGCGTCAGCGCCGCAGGAGTAACCCCTTCAACGCGCCCCGCCTGCGCAATGTTCTCTGGCTTTGCATTTGAAAGCTTTTGCTTCATTTCAGAAGATAGCCCTTCCATCGCAAAATAGTCGAAACCCCGTGGAATCTCATATGATTCATCGCGTTTCATCGCCTCAACATCTTTTTGTTGCCGGGCAATGTAGTTTGCGTACAAAGCGTCCCGCTCTACTTGTAGACGGATTTCCTCCTCAACACTCTCAATCTCGGGCATCAGGGGAACAAGATCACCAAAGTGAACATCCGGGAACGCCAGAATAGCCATCCCGTCCCTGCGGTTTCCATCTTGATTGACATTGATACCAGCCGCTCGAACTTCTTTTGGAGTAAAGGTTTTTTCTGTCAGCTGGGATTTTGCGGCGGACAACCTCTCCATCTTATTTGAAAATATGCCGCTCCGCTTACCGCCAACACAGCCGATATCCAACCCAATTGGCGTAAGGCGCTGGTCTGCATTATCCGCACGTAGTGATAAACGGAATTCTGCGCGTGACGTGAACATCCGATAAGGTTCCACAACACCGCGTGTTGTCAGGTCGTCGATCATCACGCCGATATAACTGTCAGCACGTGTAAAATGCAGCGGTTCCCGGTCAAGCACCTTTAGCGCAGCATTCAACCCCGCAACCAAGCCTTGCGCAGCTGCCTCCTCATATCCTGTGGTTCCGTTTATTTGCCCTGCTAGATATAGTCCTTCGACATCTGGTAGCGCGAGAGTCGATGTCAAAACACGCGGATCCACATAGTCATACTCGATCGCATAACCAGGTTGCAGGATCTCTGCTGCTTCAAGACCTTTGATTGACCGCACATACTCAAGCTGTACATCCTGCGGTAGAGAGGTCGAAATCCCGTTTGGATAGATTGTGTGATCATCGACGCCTTCGGGTTCCAGGAAAATCTGATGTGATTCCTTATCTGCAAAGCGTACGATCTTATCCTCGATGGATGGGCAATACCTGGGGCCCACCCCATCAATATGTCCGCCATACATCGCTGATCGAGACAAGTTTTTTTCAATGATTTCGTGCGTCCGTGCGTTTGTATGCGTGATTCCGCAAGAAATCTGAGGTGCAATCACCTTTGTTGACAGGAATGAAAACAAGGTTGGGTCATCATCCCCGTCTTGTTGTTCCAGATCACTCCAATCAATCGTCCGGCCATCCAGCCTCGGCGGTGTTCCTGTTTTCAAACGCCCCAGGGGTAGCTCGAAACTGTCGAGCCGTTCTGCCAATTTGACTGACGGGCGATCACCCATACGACCGCCGGGCCGAGATACATCACCAATATGAATGACACCGCGCAAGAAGGTTCCGGACGTCAGGATAACCGTTCTACTCTTGATTTCAGAACCGTCGGCCAGTTTCACACCTGAAACTTGGTTCCCGTCCATCAGGAAATCGACAACTTCCCCGGTAACGACGAAAAGATCTGTCTGTTTTTCCGTCTCTTTCTGCATGGCCGCGCGGTACAGCGCACGATCTGCCTGTGTTCTGGGACCTTGAACGGCTGGTCCTTTGCGTCGATTAAGCAAGCGGAATTGAATGCCGGCCTGATCGGCAACACGTCCCATGACACCATCCAGGGCATCAATTTCACGGACCAAATGGCCTTTACCCAGCCCACCAATTGCCGGGTTACAAGACATGACGCCTATATCTGACGCGGACAATGTGACCAGTGCTGTCTTGACACCCATACGCGCTGCTGCATGAGCTGCTTCTGTACCCGCATGGCCTGCGCCAATTACAATCACGTCGAAATCTGAATGTTTCACGTGAAACACTCCTTACTTACCCAGGCAGAAACTCGAGAAGATCTCATCCAAAAGGTCTTCAACACCGATTCTGCCAACCAAGGTTTCTAGGGCACGGATCGCCGTGCGTAATTCTTCTGATGCGATATCATACAAGTCTGGACCCGATTCCAGAACCGCCATAGCAGAACTCAGGGATTCCCGCGATTTGATCAAGGCAACCCGGTGCCTTTCCCGCGTCGCAATACCACTACTTGTAGTTCGGGTACTAAGCACATCCGAAATCTGGGAAATGAGTTGATCAATACCCTGCCCTGTTTTTCCGGATATTCCACCTTCGGATGGATCTCGAAGATCAGATTTCGGCAAAACCAGTATATCGCCATTCATCATCTGAACACCCAGGTCCTTCGGGTCATCTGTCAGAAACACACGCAAATCAGCTGAATCCGCCCGCTTTCTAGCCAGTTCAATTCCCAGGCTTTCGACGTGATCCTCAGTTTCCCGCAATCCTGCGGTGTCCAGCAATGTGACCGGAAGTCCTGCAAGATCCATTCGAACCTCGATTACATCGCGAGTAGTTCCGGCATACTCCGAAGTAATCGCCGCCTCACGCCCTGCCAGTGCATTTAACAAGGTTGATTTTCCGGCATTCGGAAGACCAACAATCGCGACTTCAAACCCCGTTCGAATGCGCTCTGCAATCTGTACGCCATCTGCTTCACGTTGCAGATCAGCCATGACATCCTTCACAAGGGATTTTACCTCAGGTGTAACGTCTGTTGGAACATCCTCATCCGCGAAATCAATGACGGCTTCCAGCAAGGATGCAGCACGGATCAGATCGCGTCGCCACCGTTCCGCCAATACACCCAAATCACCAGCCAGAATAGTTTGCGCTTGTTTGCGTTGCGCCTCGGTTTCCGCATCAATCAGATCAGCAAGACCTTCGACCTGTGTCAGGTCCATCTTGCCGTTTTCCAGCGCGCGTCGGGTGAACTCACCAGGCTCCGCCAGTCGCAGCCCGTCCATATCGGAAAGGCACCGCATCACTGCGTTAACCGAAGCGGTGCTACCATGGATCTGCAGTTCAGCCACGTCTTCGCCGGTAAAACTGGCCGGGGCTTGAAAGGTCAGAACCAGCCCGTCATCCAACCGTGCGCCATCCGCAGCATATAACGACCGGACTCGCATGCCACGAAATGGCAACGGACTTCCAGTTAAGCTGGCAGCTGCGGAATGCGCGTGTGGTCCCGAGAGGCGGATGACCGCCACCCCGGCTTTGCCTTGCGCGCTGGCCAAGGCGAATATCGTATCCATTCGAAGGCCTCGCGTCGTTTAAGACCTGTGTCAGGTGTTCATCGAATCGAAGAACTCACCGTTCGTCTTGGTCTGTTTCAACTTGGACAACAGGAACTCGACCGCGTCGGTTGTGCCCATCGGGTTGAGGATACGACGCAAGACGAATGTCTTGGCCAGATCGCCCTTGTCGACCAGCAGATCCTCTTTCCGGGTGCCGGATTTTAGGATGTCGATGGCCGGGAACACGCGCTTATCTGCGATCTTGCGATCCAGAACGATTTCTGAGTTACCGGTGCCTTTGAATTCTTCGAAGATAACTTCGTCCATCCGACTGCCGGTGTCGATCAACGCGGTGGCGATGATGGTCAGCGAACCACCCTCTTCGATATTCCGCGCGGCACCAAAGAACCGCTTGGGCCGTTGCAGAGCATTCGCGTCCACACCACCGGTCAGAACTTTACCCGATGATGGCACCACAGTGTTGAAGGCCCTACCAAGTCTTGTGATCGAGTCAAGAAGAATAACAACATCTCGTTTATGTTCGACCAAACGCTTGGCTTTTTCGATCACCATCTCAGACACAGCCACGTGGCGCGTTGCGGGTTCGTCGAAGGTTGAAGACACAACTTCACCCTTCACCGAACGCTGCATGTCGGTCACCTCTTCGGGGCGCTCGTCGATCAGCAGAACGATCAGATAGCACTCTGGGTGGTTCTGTTCGATCGAATGCGCGATGTTCTGCAGGATCACTGTCTTACCGGTCCGCGGCGGCGCCACAATCAGCGATCGCTGGCCTTTACCGATCGGGGCCACCAGATCGATCACACGCGCCGACTTGTCCTTGATGGTGGGATCCTCGATCTCCATCTTCAGGCGTTCATCGGGATAGAGCGGCGTCAGGTTGTCAAACGCGATCTTGTGTCTGGCTTTTTCCGGTTCTTCAAAGTTGATCTTGGTGACCTTGATCAGCGCAAAGTAACGCTCATTATCATCAGGCGCTTTGATATCCCCTTCGACCGTATCACCGGTGCGCAAGGCATGCTGGCGGATCATGTCGGGCGAGACATAGATATCATCCGGACCTGGCAAATAGTTTGCCTCGGGCGAGCGCAGAAAGCCGAAGCCGTCTTGCAGCACTTCCAGCACGCCGTCGCCGCCAACGGTCCAGCCTTCATCCGCGCGTTCGCGCAGAATCTGGAACATCATCTCGCCTTTTCGCATGGTCGAGGCGTTTTCGATCTCCAACTCTTCGGCCATCGCCAGAAGGTCTTTGGGGCTTTTGGCCTTCAGGTCGGCCAGATTCAGGGATTCAGTGGACATGATATATACCTTCGCCGCTGACATTGCGGCACGAAGTGGAATTTCAGTACGGAAGATACGCCGCCCGGACGGGCGTGTTGATCCCTACATAAGCGCGACTGCCCTCGGAGTCAAACAGGCCCTCAGAACTTCACAACGGCCGCCAGAACGATGATAATCATCAGAACGGTCGGAACCTCGTTCATCATGCGAAATTGCCGTCCAGTAAGCTTGTTTCGGCCTTCCAAGAAATCCTTACGTCTCGCCATCAGCCAATGATGGAACCAGGTCATGCCAATTACGGCAGCACCCTTGATCCAGGGCCAGGACCAATCCCACCCCACGATGCCGGGCGTGAAAACCATGATCAGCCCGCAAAGCCACGCAACATACATTGCAGGGCGCATGATCACACGCAGCAGTTTCTCTTCCATCTCAAAGAAGATGGTTTCTGCGCCTTCGACGTGTTGGGCTTTCTCAACGTGATAGACGTATAGTCTGGGCAAATAGAACAAACCTGCCATCCATGAAATCACAGCCATGATGTGCAATGACTTCACCCACGGGTAAATCGTGAAAAGAAGATCGGTCATTCTGGCTCCGGACTTTGGTTGGAACCCTCCCTAATAAAAAAATAGGAAAAGAAAAAGGATGATGGTTTTGTAGGGTGAGTAAATTCCGTGGATTACTTTTTTACGCATGTGTTTTCCCCAGGTGGATAGAATTGTGCCGTAAATAGGTGATTCTGTTGATTTCAGTTTTTATTATTTAATTTCAGTATATTAGTCCGATACCACTCAAGCTTGTCTGGGGATAACTCGTTGGGTAAGACAGGAAATCCCAGTTTTCCCGTGCAGCAAAGTTATCCTTGTCCCAAAAGGACGGTCTTCGAACGACTCAAGGAAGTTTTAGGCGAAATTCCCGGGGTTGCGTGTCAACCGGAAAACCATACAAACCATCCTAGAACGCTCAACGATTTGCTAAGGGGGTTTTCCACATGTCTGTCCCCATCATCCTTGCCTCGGGGTCATCTATCCGCGCGCAGCTTTTGCGCAATGCGGGCGTGCCGTTCGCAGTGGAAACCGCGCGCGTTGACGAAGATACAGCCAAGCGCGCCTTGCTGGCCGAGGATGCGCCCCCTCGGGATATCGCAGACACTTTGGCAGAAATGAAGGCCCGCAAGGTTAGTGACAAGAACCCGGGCGCGATGGTTCTGGGCTGTGATCAGGTGCTGGACTTCGATGGCCAGCTTTTGTCGAAACCAGAAACGCCCCAAGACGCGCTTGCGCAGTTGAAGGCAATGCGGGGAAAGCGGCATATGCTGTTGTCCGCGGCCGTGATCTATCAGAATGGTGAACCCATCTGGCGCCATGTTGGTCAAGTGCGTCTGCGCATGCGGATGAGTTCGGATGCCTATCTACGCGACTACATAGACCGCAACTGGGACAGTATTCGCCATGCGGTCGGGGCTTATAAGCTTGAGGAAGAAGGCGTGCGCCTTTTCGCGACCATTGACGGCGACTATTTTAATGTTTTGGGTATGCCCCTGTTGGAGTTGCTGAATTTTCTGGCTGTGAAAGGGATGATTGATCAATGACGGATAACCAAATTCCATTGGCCGGCGTGATTGGGCATCCTATTGGACATTCAAAATCCCCTAAACTGCATGGACATTGGCTAAAGACCTATGGGCTGCCCGGGCACTATGTCCCTATGGATGTCGCACCCGAGGATTTGGAGAGTGTTCTGCGGACCCTGCCCAAAGCCGGGTATGTCGGTGCAAATGTAACCGTCCCCCATAAAGAAGCCGCCTTGCAGGTTGCGGATCACGTGTCGGATCGGGCGGCAAAGATTGGTGCGGCAAATACACTTGTCTTTCTGCCTGATGGCTCGATCCACGCAGACAACACCGATGGCTACGGATTTATGGAAAACCTGCTTGCAGGGGCGCCCGACTGGAACCCACAGGATGGGCCGGCCGTGGTCTTCGGCGCGGGCGGGGCTGCGCGCGCCGTTTTGCAGGCACTGGTGGATGCCGGAGTGCCCGAGATCATGCTGACCAACCGCACGCGTGCCCGGGCCGACCAATTGAAAGCAGAGTTTGGGCCGCGCATTACAGTGATTGATTGGGTCAAGGCCGGCAATGTGATCGAGAATGCGGAGCTGGTGGTGAACACAACATCTCTGGGTATGCAGGGACAGCCCGAATTGCGTGTGCCGTTGGATGGTTTGCAACCGGGTGCTGTGGTTACCGACCTTGTCTACGCCCCTCTGAAAACCAAGCTTCTGCAAGCGGCCGAAGAGGCCGGGTGCACAACAGTTGACGGTCTGGGCATGTTGCTGCACCAGGCGGTTCCGGGCTTTGAGCGTTGGTTTGGAAAACGACCCGAGGTAACGGATGAGTTGCGCGCCACGGTGCTGGAATGAGCTTTGCTCTTGGCCTGACGGGCTCGATCGGAATGGGCAAAAGCACGACGGCGCAAATGTTCGTGGATGAAGGCTGTGCGCTTTGGGATGCGGATGCGGCTGTGCATCGGCTGTATTCAGCGGGCGGCGCTGCGGTAGAACCGATGCGCGCTGCCTTTCCTGAGGCAATTGTTGATGGCGCGGTCAGCCGGGATGCCTTGAAACAAACTATTTCCGCGGACCCAACAACATTGAAAGTGATCGAAGGCATCGTTCACCCTTTGGTGGCCGCCGACCGGGTGGGTTTTCGGGATAGCGCCACGGCGGACATTCTGGTTTTCGACATCCCTTTGTTGTTTGAAACAGGCGGCAATGCGGCGATGGATGCGGTTGCTTGTGTTCAGGTCCCGGCCGACGAGCAAAAGCGACGTGTGATGGAGCGCGGAACGATGACCGAAGAGCAATTCGAACAAATCCGCGCCAAGCAGATGCCCAATGATGAAAAATGCGCGCGGTCGGACTTTGTGATCGTGACGGACACGCTGGACCACGCCCGTGCGCAGGTGCAGGATGTTGTCAGACAGATACGGGCGGGGATGGCTAATGCGTGAGATTGTACTCGATACCGAAACCACGGGGTTTGATCCCGAAAGCGGCGACCGGATCGTAGAAATCGGCGCAGTCGAACTGTGGAACCATATGGCCACAGGTGAGACTTATCACGTTTACATCAACCCCGAGCGTTCGATGCCCGAAGAGGCATTTGGTGTGCACGGTATCGGCCCCGACCTGCTGGACACTCCGCGCCCGCCGGAAAAGGGCGAGGTCACGCTGAAAGACAAGCCGGTTTTTGCCAAGGTTGGTCAGGGGTTCCTTGATTTCATTCAGGATTCCAAACTGGTGATCCACAACGCCTCGTTCGATATGAAATTCCTGAATGCGGAACTCAGGTGGATGGGTTTGCCGCAGCTGCCGATGGATCAGGCGCTGGACACACTGGCGATTGCGCGCAAACGGTTTCCGGGTTCGCCTGCATCATTGGATGCGTTGTGCCGGCGGTTCAACATCGACAACACGAACCGTGTTTTGCATGGGGCGCTGCTCGATTCAGAAATTCTGGCCGAGGTGTATCTGGAACTGATTGGTGGGCGACAGCCGGACTTTGGCCTGTCCACCAGCGCGGCTTCTGCCGGTGGCGGAGGGGACGATTGGCGGCCCGCTGCGCGCCCGACGCCGCTGGCGTCGAAAATCACCGCGGAAGAACGCGCGGCACATGAGACATTTGTGGAAAAGCTGGGCGAAAACGCCCTGTGGACCCGCGCCTGAGCCCCTGCCCGGCGCGGGTGCAACCGATTAAGCTTCGGTTTTCTCAGCTTCCGCCTGACGGCGCATCAGCTCGTTGCGGTACAGCGCAACAAAGTCGATGTTGTCCAGGTTGACTGGCGGGAAACCACCGTCACGGGTGATGTCACTGACGATGCGGCGCAGGAACGGGAACAGCATGCGCGGGCATTCGATCATCAGGAACGGGTGCAACTGATCTTCGGCCACGCCTTCGATGTGGAACAGACCGCAATAATCCAGCTCGCACAGGAACAGAACGTCTTCCATGCCCTTAGCTTTCGAGGTCAGGTTCAGTTTGACGGCGACTTCGTACTGATGCTCGGTCGGGCGCTTTTTGGCGTCCAGGTTCACCTGAACGGCAATCTCGGGCTGAACGTCACCAGACACGCCTTTTTGCGCCATCACGTTTTCAAAAGACATATCGCGAATGAACTGTCCCAGAACGCGCATCTGGATCTGAGGAGCGGTCTGTGCCGCGGTGTTTTCTGCAGGGCTTTCGTCAGCCATGGATCTACTCCGAAAATGAAATTTGCCACTGCTTAGCAAGTTGGGCGCGGCACCTCAATGCTGGGGTGGACCTTCGACCCATTTGGATGGCTTTGAGGGGTTCTGACGCGGGCGAACTTCGGTAAAATCTCCGTCGATCACGTCATCCTGATCAAACTGGGTGGGACCAGTGCGGAACTGCGCGCCGGTGCCCATCTGGAAATGCGTGATGGTCGCCTTGGATTTCAGGTATTTGAATACGGCCACTCGAATACCCGGAACAAGCAGTGCAAAGCCAACGGCATCGGTGAAAAATCCCGGCGTCAGCAGCAAAACACCAGACAGCAAGATCATCGCGCCATGGGCCAAAGGCTCGGTCGGGTCATCCAGTTCAGAAAAGGATCGCTGCAAATTGACCAGTGCCATGCGACCTTGTGTCCTGACCATAAAGGTGCCGATAACGGCCGTCAGAACGACGATCGCCAGCGTAGGCCACAGGCCAATCAGGCCGCCGACCTGTATGAACAGGGCGATCTCGATGATCGGCACCAACAAAAATGCCAAGAACAGGTACATCTGCGTTATCCTTTCCCTTAGGCCGGGCTGTGGACTTGCCACGATCTGTCACCTACATAGTGGCATGAGGCCGCGTATACAAAGTCGCGGTCTGAAAAGAGGATGAAATGAACGAACCGATGATCCAGTTGCTGGTCCTGGCCGGAATTGCCGTTTTCCTGATCCTGCGCCTGAAAAGCGTGCTGGGTACACGTGAGGGTTTTGAGAAACCCCCTGTTCAACAGCAACCCGAGGCGGACAAGTCGCGTCGCGGCTTCGAGGTGATCGAAGGCGGGCCGGATCATGACATCACAGACCATGTCGCCGAAGACAGCGAACAGGCGAAAACGCTGGCCGCGATGAAGAGGGTCGAGCCCGAATTCTCTGTTGGTGAATTCGTGCAGGGTGCCCGCGGAGCCTATGAGATGATCGTCATGGGGTTCGAAAAGGGCAATCTGGATGAAATCCAGCCCTTCCTGTCCGAAGAGGTGTTTGACACATTTGTTTCAGTTGTGGCGGCCCGTGAAGACCAGGGTCTGACCATCGAGGCCGAGTTTGTCGGCGTGCGCGAAACCGCGCTGGCGGATGCGACCTTCGACAAAGACACAAACCAGGCGGAAATCACCATGCGGTTTGTGGGCGAGCTGACCTCGGTCGTGCGTGATCGTGGCGGTGATATCATCGAAGGCAACCCAAACACTATTAAACGCCAAAAGGACAGCTGGACCTTTGCCCGTGTCATGGGCGCTGATGATCCAAACTGGCTGCTTGTTGCCACGGACGCATGATTGGCGCGCTCCGGTCGCTATTTCTGGTGGCAGTTATGACCACTGCCGCCAGCGCGGAACCGACGCGATCAATTCTTTCCTTTGACGATCTGGATGGATGGGCTGCCGACGATCACGGGGCGGCCCTTTCGGTATTTCTGAACACCTGCGGCGATCTGGACGATCCGGATTGGCAGGCATTGTGTCGCGTCGCCCGAACCTACGACGCAGACGCGGCGCGGTCGTTTTTTGAGCTGTTCTTTCGTCCGGTTCTGGTCGAGGACGGAGAAGAGGCCCTGTTCACCGGCTATTTCGAACCTGAACTGGACGGGTCTAAAACCCGGACCGACCGGTTCAAATATCCGATTTACAAAATGCCGCCAGAGGCGCGGGCCGAAGGGCTTTGGCTCAGCCGCCGTGAAATCCTGACGGGCGACGCGATGCAGGGCCGCGGCCTTGAGATCGCCTGGGTGGATGACCCGGTCGAGTTGTTCTTTCTGCAGATTCAGGGCTCGGGGCGTGTGCGCCTTCCTGATGGCAGTGCCTTGCGCGTCGGCTATGGCGGCGCGAACGGTCACCCATATCGTTCCATCGGGACTGAGCTGATTCGTCAGGGGGCGCTGGGTGCGCATGAGGTTAGCGCCCAGATGATCCGCGCTTGGGTGCGCAAAAATCCCGAAGCCGGGGCAGAGTTGTTGTTTCACAACCCCTCTTACGTGTTCTTCCGCGAGGTCTCGCGCGTTGCGCCCGAGCTTGGGCCGCTGGGTGCCATGAACCGGTCGGTCACCACGATGCGCAGTATTGCAGCTGATCCGGCTCATACGCCGCTGGGTGCCCCTGTTTGGGTGGAAAAGGACGGCAAGACCCCGTTGCGAAGGTTGATGATTGCGCAGGACACCGGTGCCGCCATCAAAGGGGCGCAGCGCGCGGATATATTCTTTGGCACAGGGGACGAGGCGGGAAAGGCCGCCGGGCGCCTCAGGGATCCGGGGCGGATGGTGTTGCTGCTGCCGATCCAGCGGGCCTATGCCCTGTTACCGGATGAATTCTGATGTCCCGACGCAAATTGACGGCAGACGAGATCGAGCTGTGGCGCAAGGTCGCCAAACAGGCTGAGCGGCTGCATCCCGAAATTCCACAATCGGTCCACCCGGTCACGCTGCCCAAACCCAAGCCGAACAAACCCCCAAAACCCCGGTTTGAGGCATTCGAGGTCGGACAAAACGCGCCCGGTAAACCCGTGCGAAATGCGTTAAAGCCTTCGATCAGTGAAAATTTGCGTACCAGCCCGGTGCAAATGGACACCAAGGCATTTGGCCGTATGAAACGCGGCAAGATCAGGCCTGAAGGGAAACTGGACCTGCATGGCATGCGCATGGACACTGCGTATCCGGCGCTCACCCGGTTTATTCTGACGGCCCAGGCGTCAGGTAAGCGCCTTGTTCTGGTTGTCACCGGAAAAGGAAAGGACAGGGATGAACCCGGTCCTATCCCCACGCCGCGCGGTGTATTGCGCAACCAAGTGCCGCAATGGTTGGCCTTGCCGCCGCTTGCGCAGGCCGTTTTGCAAGTGACCCCAGCCCATATCAGCCACGGCGGCGAAGGGGCCTACTACGTCTATTTGCGCCGAACGCGTTAAAGCGAGCGCACAGCGCGCGTAATTCCGATTTTAGCCGACAGGCATACAAGAATGAAAACACCTCCGATCCACAGGAACTGTGTGCTCAGCGGTATACCGGCGTCGATCAAAATCCCGGTCAGGCCGGGGCCGATCGCTGATCCCAAAACCATAACTGCTGTGGCCATCGCCTTGATCGCCCCAATGTGCCTGGTGCCGTAGAATTCTGCCCAGAAGGCGCTTGGTAGTGTGTTGTTTGCTCCAACCGTCAGGCCCAGAAAGATCATTGCGATCAGGGCCCCTCCGATCGAGTTTGTCATTCCTGCGATCATAAAACCAATTGCGATCGGGATTTGGTAAAAAGGCATCAGCCTCGCGGTGCCCCATTTGTCCAGCGCCCAGCCGGCCGCAAACATCCCAATCAAGGAAACGCCGGTGAAAACCGGAAACAGCGCGACCAGTTCGATATGCTGCCAGCCCTTGATCTGGGCCAGATGCACCTGATGGAAGAAAAACGCGGTGATAAAGGCCGATGGGGCCAGTATTGCTGGAGCCATGAACCAGAACAGCGGATGAAACAGCGCGTCTTTCCGGGTCCAGTGGCGACCCTGCATCCCTGTCGCTGAATACGCATCCGCCAGACTTTGCGGCGTGCGCTCCTGACGCAAAAGCCGTGTCAGAACGGGTATCCCCATCAGGACGACCACTGCGGACAACACCCAAAGCCATCGCCAGTCCAGAAACGCCATCGCGGCCACGAAAGCCAGCGGCAGCAGCGCCTCACCAATCGCGTAGCCAACCGATGCAATCGACAGGGCTTTGCCACGTGTAACGATGAACCATCGCGCCATGGCGACCTGTGCCAGATGGACGCTCATCCCCTGTCCGAACAGGCGCAACAAAAAGACCACCAGCGGTAACAGGACAAGCCAGCTGTTCACGGCCATTGCCAATGCCGCCACGGCCAGGCCGACCAGAACGGCGGGTCCCAATACACGGACGCGGAAAACATCTGTCAGCCCGCCGGCCCAGATCATAACGATGGCCGAAACGGTGGTGCCCAAAGAGTAAAGACCGCCCCACGCGCCGTGCCCAAGACCAAATTCGGCGCGGATGTTTCCAGCGAAGATCGAGATGAAGAAGGTCTGCCCAAAGCTGGACAGAAAGGTCAAAAGGACCCCCGCACCCAACCAGGTCGCGTTGTCCCGAAAATATTCACGCAAACTAAACTGCGTCACGGGGTAGTGACCTGAGCCTGCCCTGTTTCTGTCAGAACGATTTCCGTGGCGCCGTCTGGATTACGCTCGCTGGGCGGCACCAGTATATCGATGCCGGGCCTGTCTTCGCGTCCGAACGTGTTATTGACGCGCCGCAACGAACTAAGGATCGACAACAGAGCCGGGGAAGTCGCCGCCACAAAATGCGAGGATTCCGCATCGCTGCTGAACGCGGTTGTATCGATCACGTTGATCGGGAACTCCTCGAGGGACTCGAGTGAGGTGATGTTTCCCAGCCGCACACCCTCATCCGTGCCGCGCAGGCGGGCGGAAATGTTCAGGATTTTGTCCTTTTGCGAGACCATCACGATAAATGGGTCGGGAGGATTGTCGATCCGCCTCATCTGGGAGCGAAACAGATCCAGATCCAGATCGGGCGAGATCAGCACAACCCCTTCGAGGTTCCTTTTCGCCCAACCCGGTTCCTGCAGTTCCGTTTGGCGCATCATCTCCATCGTCAATGCGCCCCCCATGGAATGCGCGACTAGAATGACGCGTTTGACACCCATGGATTTCAGTTCACGGATTGTCTGCTCCAACCCGTCGCGGGCAAACAACATGCTGTCCAGATCATAGGCATATCCATACCCGGTCGCGCGGCTGGGCCAGGAATAGACCAGAGTAGATCCCGGAAGGCCAATGTCATGGGTCAGCTGAGCCGCGCGGAAAATCGTCTCGGTTTGGGTCGAGTTGTAGCCGTGTACAAAAATCGTAACATCGTCTTCGCCGCGCAAATGTTCGCGTAAGCCCTTTGGCCCGCCCAGTTCGGTAACATTTGTAAGAACAAATTCTTTTTTCGGGTTCGGATTCGCATAAGAGAATTTCAATGTTCCCGGCGTGTGTGATGGCGGGATCGACACTGTTGTTTCCAAAAACTTCAGCGCTTCCCCACGCTTGAATCCATAAGTTCCGTCTGCTTCACGCGCTCGCGTCGTGGCTGCGAATATCTTTTCAGGCGTTCCGACAGTTGCGGCCGATGGAACAATCTCGGTTACCGTCCGATCAACACAGGCGCTTAGCGTCAGGGATGTAATCAGAATTATTAAATAGCGCAGCACTGGTCAGCCCTCTGGGTGAGTTGCGACTACGCTATCTCATTCTGGCCCGGCGTCCAGCGGCACTACACTGCCGAAGCGGCAAAAACCGGCTGGCGATGTTACAAAACGTAACGGCTGAGGTCGGTGGATTTGGTCAATTCGCCCAGATTGTCGTCCACGAATTGCGCATCAACCGTGATCGAGATTCCGGCCTGATCGGGCGCGGTAAAGGACAGCTCTTCGAACACGCGCTCCATCACCGTGTACAAACGGCGCGCACCGATGTTTTCGACGCTTTGGTTCACATCTGCCGCGATACGCGCAAGGGCCGCGATTCCGTCATCGGTAAAGCTGACCGTGACCTCTTCGGTGCCCATCAGGGCGGTGTATTGACGGGTCAGCGCGTTGTCGGTTTCGGTCAGGATGCGCACAAAGTCTTCTTCGGTCAGCGCGCGCAATTCCACGCGGATCGGCAGGCGGCCCTGCAGTTCCGGCAACAGGTCCGACGGTTTGGCGATGTGGAACGCACCCGACGCGATGAACAGGATATGGTCAGTTTTGACCGGGCCGTGCTTGGTGGATACCGTCGTGCCTTCGATCAAAGGCAACAGGTCACGCTGTACCCCTTCGCGGCTGACATCGCCACCCCGCGCGTCAGTGCGGGCGCAGACCTTGTCGATCTCATCCAGGAACACGATGCCGTTCTGTTCAACGGATTCCAGCGCGATGCGGTTAACGATCTCATCATCCAGCAGCTTGTCGGCCTCTTCCCCGATCAGTGCTTCATAGCTATCGGCGACGGTCATCTTGCGTTTCACAGTACGCCCGCCAAAGGCCTTGCCGAATATGTCGCCCAGATTCATCATACCCATCTGGCTGCCGGGCTGGCCGGGAATATCGAACATTGGCATCGGGTTCGACGAGTCTGACAGCTCCAACTCGATCTCTGTATCATCCAACTCGCCCGCTTTCAGCTTTTTGCGGAACATCTCGCGTGTGCCTTCGCGTGCATCGGTGCCTGCAATGGCTTCGATCACGCGGTCTTCGGCGGCCTGATGCGCCTTGGCTTTGACATCCTCACGCATGTATTCGCGGGTTTGCAGGATGGCGGCGTCGGCCAGATCGCGCACGATCTGTTCCACGTCACGACCGACATAGCCCACTTCGGTGAATTTGGTGGCTTCAACCTTGATGAAGGGCGCGCGGGCCAGTTTGGCCAGACGGCGACTGATCTCGGTCTTGCCGACACCGGTGGGGCCGATCATCAGGATGTTCTTCGGATAGACCTCGTCCCGAATGTCGTCAGCCAACTGCTTGCGCCGCCAGCGGTTGCGCAGCGCAACGGCCACTGCACGTTTTGCATCCTTCTGCCCGATGATGAAACGGTCCAGTTCCGAGACGATCTCGCGCGGGGTCAGGTCGGTCATGTGAGTTCTATCCAATTGTTTCGCTCCGGAACCTAAGCATAAGCCACAAAAACACAAGCTGATCACGAAAAACTCACGCCAACACACGGTCTGCACACGGAAAATCGTGGTGATGTGAATCGCCAGACAGAAAATAGCTGCGCATAGTCTGCGGTGACGGGCAAGTTCGCCTGCACTTTGAAATGGAGACCCACATCATGATGACTCGTCGTTCGCTCTTTTTGAATGCCGCTGCAACGGGCGCCGCTCTGACTCTGGCCAGTGCCAATGTCGCTGCCGCCGGCGGTGCCAAGAAAAAGGGCACATTCGAGGGCCGCTCGAAACATATCACCACCGGTTCGGTCAAAGTGGTCAAAGACGGTGAGCGCTATATCGTTGAGCTGGGTGATGACTTTTCGCTGGATAACGGTCCGGACCCGCGCGTGGCCTTCGGCAAGGATGGCACCTATGATCCGAACTCGAAGCTGGGCGCGCTGCTGAACCTGAAGGGCAAGCAGTCTTATGCCGTACCGCCGACTATGGATATCTCGGGCTATAACGAAGTTTACATCTGGTGTGACGTCGCCGGCGTTCCGCTGGGCGTTGCAGCGCTTTCGTAACCCAACGACGAATTGCGCCCGGAGGCCGGTAATTTCCGGCCTCTGACAAGGCGTTAGGTGCCATTGCGCCTGTCTGCTACACTTACCTCAAAGGACCAGTTCCGAGGTGTGTATCATGACGAAGATTGCCAAGATTACGTTATTGTTCGTGGTATTCGTGGATCTGATCGGACAAGGGCTGGTCTTTCCCATCATCAACTCTCTGATCATGGAAACAAAATCCGGGTTCTTGCCGGAAAGCACTTCTATGGGTCAGCGCCATTTCTACTATGGGCTGGTGATCGGGTGTTTCTTTCTGTCCTGGTTTTTGGGTGTGGTCTATGTATCAAAGGTCTCGGACTCCATCGGGCGCAAGAATGCTTTGTTGGTGTGTTTAGGTGGGGCGCTGGCCGGTTATGCAATCACCATCACGGCACTTTACCTCAACAGTTTGCTTCTGCTGATCGTTGGTCGGTCGATCACCGGCTTTACGGCGGGTAATCAGCCCATTGCGCAAGCGGCGATGATCGACGGCAGTACCGATGCCGCCGACCGTGACCGCAATATGGGGTATATCATCACCGGCGTAAGCTTTGGTCTGGTCGGCGGCCCGATTATCGGAGCTGTTCTGTCCGACGCAGCGATACTGGGTAGCTATGCCACGCTCAAGATGCCATTCTACGGCGCGTTTGTTCTGGTGATGATCGCCATCTTCCTGGTGAGCGTTTACTTCAAGGACACCCGAACCGAGCGGGCTGCGTTTGTCTTTCGCCCGCGCGATATCACCGACAGCCTGATCGCGGTGCGTGAACACCCGTTGGTTCTGAAAATCCTGCCCGTCTATGCGCTGTTCATGATTGCCAATGTCACGTTCTATGTATTCGTCGATAATTTCCTGACCAGCGCATGGGGCTACGGTGTGATCGGTGGCAGTATGGCAATGGTGGTCATCGGCTTTGCTTTGGCGTTTTCCAGCACATTCCTTGTGAAACCAGCGCAAGAGAGGTTCAGCAAACACTCCATCATCCACACCTCATTGGTGGTGATGGTGATCTGCGGTTTTGGCTTCGCCTTCAGCCCCAGCGGCGTCCTGAGCTATGTTCCGGTCTTCTTCTTCTATTTCTTCTTTGGCGTCGCCTACCCGACCCTGCTGGGTCTGTTTTCGTCCAGCGTTGGCGAAGCGGATCAGGGTTGGGTCATGGGCGTCACGACAGCAGTCTTCTGCCTTGCTGGTGGTGTCATGTCCCTGGTCGGCGGTGGATTGATGAGCATCGACATCCGCCTGCCCTATTACATCGTCATAGCAACCGCCCTGCTTGGGCTGGTCGGCATGTACCGGCGCTGGAAGGGGAAAGAAATCTCGGCGCTGTTGGCCTAGATCGCCTCAACCGTCAGATTGCCATTGGTATAGACGCAGATGTCCGCGGCAATCGCCATGGCTTCGCGTGCGACCTCTTCGGCGGGTTTATCGCCGCCCATCATTGCCCGCGCAGCGGCCAGGGCAAAGTTTCCACCCGATCCGATGGCGGCCACGTTGTGTTCGGGTTCCAGCACATCCCCCGCCCCGGTGATAACCAACAGGTCTTTGCCGTCGGTGACGATCAGCATTGCCTCAAGCTTTTGCAGGTACTTGTCGGTGCGCCAGTCCTTGGCCAGCTCGACCGAGGCACGGGCCAGTTGACCGGGTGTCGCTTCCAGTTTCGCCTCAAGCCGTTCCAGCAGCGTAAAAGCGTCAGCGGTCGATCCGGCAAACCCGGCGACAACTTCGAACCCACCCGGCGACAGACGACGCACTTTACGCGCGGTCCCCTTGATCACGGTCTGGCCCAGGCTGACCTGTCCGTCCCCGGCAATAACGACTTGCCCGCCTTTTTTGACACCAATGATCGTGGTCCCGTGCCATCCGGGAAAATCGCTGTCCGCCATGAAAGCCTCCGTATTCTCAGTCGCTATATATGGGCCGGGCGCGGGATCGGCGCAACCCGTTGCACAACTGCCCAAAAGATATGCACAAAACGCAAACCGGGGTTACCAGACCAGCAATTGTGAGTCCTCGCGCTTGGGACTACATGAGGCTCACAACCGACAACGGGTCGGCTGTTTCAGATATAAGGACTGGGAACATGGCAACAACTGCAAACATCCATGCCCCACTCGGAGCAGCTACCATCCTGCACGTAGTGGATGCATTCATCAATGTCTTCGAATCCGCTGTTGAGTGGAACGAAAGCCGCAAGACACGCAAGATCCTGTCGGGTCTGACCAACGCACAGCTGGAAGACATCGGTCTGGTGCGTGCGGACATCGCAAAAATCTGATCCTGCAATCAGAACCAGAATTTGAAGCAGCCGCCCGGGTATCCGAGCGGCTTTTTCTTTGTCAGCTTTGCACGTATTTACCAGCCTGATCCGGCAAATACGCCTCGATCGCGGCAGTGGCGATGACATGGCGCGTGCCAGCGGCGTCATCCACAACATCCAACCCACCCTTGACGGCCCGCACTTCGGCGCGGCCCCTTGGCAGATCGGCGGCGACCTTGTCACAGTCAACCTCATCAGGTTGTTGAACGGCGATGGTCACCCGAACCCGCATCTCCGTGTGATCGATTCCAAGCTTGGAAAACAGCGTGATCGACGAATGATGCAGCGCGTCCTGCACGGCGCGACAGGCGGCTTTGGTGTAATCCTGACCGTACAGATCGTTGCCGGTGCCCATTTCCAGAATAATACGCTTCTCGGTCATTGGGCGGGCTCCATATCGAACGAGACGATGACCGCCGCGTTGGCGATCACAGTGCGGCCATCGGTATGGGGCTTATCGATATCCAGACCACCCTGCGTTACTGTGATGTTAGGCTGGCCGTACGGAAAGATCGCCTTCAGCATATCGGTATCGACCTTGTCGGGCTGCTGCACACCCACGTCGGCGTCGATGATCATCGCCTCTTTCGGAAACCCGAACAGCTCGGCCATGTTCACCGAGTTATGCCACAGCGCATCCTTGATCGCCCGCAGGGCAGCCTCGGTATAATCCTCGCGCCTTAGGGATGTTCCCATCCCGAATTCCACCAGAACCCGTGTTTTCGCCATTTGCTTTCCCTGTATTGATGGCCCAATTGAGCCAGTCACAAAGAAGGGCGCCCGAATTCGGACGCCCTTGTTCAATACCGATCACATCGGATCAGATGGATTCGTCGATCCAGCTTTGCAGTGCGGCTTTGGGGGCCGCACCGGCGCGGTTCGACACAACCTGACCGTCCTTGAAGATGAACAGAGCAGGAATGCCACGCACACCCATGGCGGCAGCGGCGTTCGGGTTGCTGTCCACGTCTACCTTGGCAATTTTGATTTTGCCGCCGTATTCGTTGGCCAGTTCTTCCAGAGCGGGGCCGATTTGTTTACAGGGGCCACACCATTCGGCCCAGAAATCCACCACAACGGGGACATCAGAGTTTTTGACTTCGGCGTCAAAGGTATCGTCGGTAACGGCAACGGTCGACATATTCTGTCTCCTGAATGGGGTATCTCGGGAACAGAACGTAGGGGCCGGGCAATCCAAGGTCAAGATATCTGGGTGCGCGACAGGGCGTGCGTCACAAGATCGTGTGGCAGCCACATCAGATCTGCTTTTCTGGTCCATAGGATCGCGGTGCGGATTTCGTGGTTCGGATAGACCTGCGACAAGGCGTTGGCATACGCCCCCATCTGTCGCAAAAGCCCCTCAGGGCATGTCTCTGCACTGTTGGGAACCGTTGCATTTGTTTTGAAATCAATGACCTGAACCTCGGTATCCGTGACGATCAATCGGTCGATCACCCCGTGCATGCGGCGTCCGTTCAGGTCGGCTGTCACGGGCACCTCAGCCAAGGCGCCGGCGGCAAAGACAGGCCGAAGATGCGCCGCAGTCAAAACGTCGCATGCCTCATCCATCAGCTCTTGCCGTTCCGCGTCCTGCATATCGGGCAGAACCCGCGCGCAAAGCTGCGGCCAGTCTTCCCGCGTGACCGAAGGCAAGTGTTCCAGCAGCAGGTGCAATCGTGTGCCGCGCAACTTTGCCACTTCTTCGTCGTGACCTGCATCGCCGGGCAAAGCCTTGGCGCCGCCCAGATCTGAAGGGCTGAGCGTTTCCGCTTCGGGCTCTGGTGGTGTGGCGGGAGACAGGAACGGGGCTGGCAGGTCCGTCACGGCAGTTGAGGTCTTTGCGGATTCAATAATCGGCGATGCGTTCCAATCACCATGTGACAATCGCAGGGTTTCTGAGCCGGGCAGTGCCACCGCCCCTGCCCGTTCCATCGCGGCTTGAACCATCTGATACCAGCTGGTCCCATCCTTACCGACATCGCCGGCAGCCGCCACGATTAACCACTTTTCAGCTCGTGTTAGAGCCACATAAAGCAAGCGAAGCCGCTCATTTTCTTCCCGCGCTCGGGCTTCGTCGCGCGCACGCGCAACCAACGCCGGGGACGCGTCAGCCGGAACTTTCCAAAGCGGTGTTCCTTCGGCCACCATGATCTCGGCATCGCGCGGAGCTTGCCGTTTACCCGTATCCGGCAGGATCACAATCGGCGCCTCCAACCCCTTGGAGCCATGTACGGTCATCACTCGGATCATGTTGCCCACACCGCTCATCTGCCGTTTGATTTCCAGATCGTCGGTCTGCATCCACACCAGAAATCCGGTCAGGCTGGGGATATCTGTGCGTTCATAGGTCAGCGCCTGCGACAGCAACGCGTTGATCCCGTCTTCAGCCTCGGCGCCCAGCCTGCCTAGCAGTTTACGACGGCCATCATGGCGGGTCAGGATGCGTTCGATCAGGTCGTAGGGGCGCAGAAAGTCGATCTGCCCGCGCAGGTCGTTCAGAACGGCCAGTGTTTCAGGGTACTCTTCGGCGCGTTGACGCAGAGCCGCCCAAAGGAACTGTTCTTTGCGCCGATGTGCCAAGTCGAACAACTGTTGTTCGCCCCACCCGAACAGAGGCGATTTCAAAACCGTGGCAAGCGACAAACTATCCTCGGGCGTGGCCAGAAAGCTTAACAGCGCGGCCAGGTCTTTGACCGCCAATTCCGCGCCGACCTTAAGCCGGTCTGCCCCGGCGATCGGCAGTTCAGCGGCCTTGCAGGCGCGGATGATCTCGGCAAACAGGTCCGAACGGCGTTGAACGAGGATCAGAAAATCCCCCGGCTGAACTTTACGCCGCACAAACGCGCCGGGCGTTTCGCCATCCTCAGGGATTGTCTCACCCTGTTCGATCATTGCCTTTATCGACTGCGCCACCTTTTCGGCCAGAATGACGGTGTGATGCCGTGCGCCGGGCCGATCTACCGGATCGGTCCAGTCGGTATCGTCATCGTCTTCGACCTTTTCGACCACGGGCCACAGATCCACCCGGCCGGGCAGATCCGCCTTGAACGCGCGGTGTTGGCTTTCCTTATGAAACCCGGCCTCAACGCGGTTTTCGAACAGGATGTCGACCAAGGACAAGATCGCACTGGAGGATCGGAATGAGTATTCTAACGTGGAATCCCACAGTTTAGAGCCTGATTCCAAGAGTTTTCGCCCAAACTCGGCCTGCATCAGATCGAATGCCTGTGGATCAGCGCCCTGAAATGAATAGATTGACTGCTTCTTGTCACCGACCACAAAAATTGTGCGCTCAACCCCGGACCGGGCCCCTTCCCCGCTGGTAAATTCCTGCGCCAGTTTTTCGACCACGTCCCACTGGTCCGGGCTGGTATCCTGCGCCTCGTCCACCAGAATGTGGTCGATGCCGCCATCCAGTCGGTACAACACCCATTCGGCAACTGCGGGATCATTCAGCACCCGCCGCGCGCGTAGGATCAAGTCGTCAAAGTCCAACCACCCGCGCAGTTGCTTGCGCCGCTCATATTCCGGCAAAAACGCGGCAGCGAAGCGGTGCAGCACCATTGTCTTGCGCGCGGCAACCAGGGCCAGCCGTTGCTCACGCGCTGCCTCGACCCGCAGCATCAACGCTTCGAGTTGGGGCATCTGGTCCACCAGCACGTCTTCTCGCAGAGTTTTGGTGGGGAAACTGTTGATTTTGGCCGTAAAGGGTTCTTTGGCGGATTTTCCGGTCAGAAATACACTTTCCAGAATTGGCAAGCTGCTGACCCGAGCCTCGGAAAATGCTGCCAGCTTGTCGGCCGCCTTGGCGTTGTTGCCGCCGCTTTCGGAAAGCGCCGGCAGGATCGACCGGATCAATTCCACTTCGCCACCCAGAAACACACGTCCTTTCAAAGCGTCTTCATCGAATCCGTCGGCCAGTTCAAACCGCTGCAGCACATCGGCCCATTCCAGCGGCTGCGCAAACAGGTTGCGTTTCTGGGTGATGGCCGCGGTGAGTTTGTCGAACCCTGTATCGGTGACAAACCGGGCGACGTCTTCGATCAGATTCGCCTGCGGACCTGCGGCAAAATCCTCGACAACCTCTTCACGCAATAGGGCCGCCGCACGGTCCTCCATCTCGGAAAATTGCGGGCTGACCCCGGCCTCAAGAGGGAAGCGCCGCAGCAGTGAAGCGCAAAACGAGTGGATCGTCTGGATCTTCAAGCCACCAGGCGTTTCAATAGCGCGCGCAAACAAGGTTCTGGCCTGTGCCAGCCGTTCCGAGTCGATCTCGCCGGGTACGCCCAGATCGGTCAGTTGGGACATCAGACCGGCATCATCCTTCATTGCCCATTGTCCGAGGCGATCAAACAACCGGTTTTGCATCTCGCTGGCGGCAGCCTTGGTGTATGTCAGACAAAGGATATGCTGTGGCTGCACGCCGCCCAACAACAGACGCGCCACCCGATCAGTCAGAACCCGCGTTTTCCCCGAACCTGCATTGGCTGCCAACCAGGTCGAGGCGTCGGGCCGCGCGGCCTGTACCTGCCGCTCGGTTGCGTCGTTGCGGGCGCTCATGTCAGGTCCTCGGGCGTAGTGTCATCAGTGCGGTCCCATTCCCCGAACCGGGCCAGTTGATCGTAGTCACCCACATCCGAATCCTTGTGCAACATCCGACGGGAAGAAAACCCCTGATCAGGCTCTAAATAGGCAGAAACCAACTCTTTGAGCTCGGCCAGTACCTTGTCTGGCGGCTCTTTCGCTAGCGGTGCGGGTACTTCTTTGTAGGTGCCGCCCATACCGATGAAAACCGCCTCGGCCACGGGTGAAGGGTCGAACCCGTCGATACCGCCTTCTTCAGCCATAGCGGCTTCGATCAGCAACTGTTTGTCGAACTTGGATTGCTGGCTTTCCGTAGGGGGCGTTCCTGTCTTGTAGTCAACTATCCGTAATGCACCGCGCTTGTTGCGATCTATCCTGTCGGCGCGCCCCACGATGGTGAAATCCAGGGGCGACAGCACAAGTTTCACCGCCGCCTCGAAGGCGACTGGCCCCCCGTCCCCTCGCCGCGCGATTTCAGCGGCCAGAAAATCATCCGCGATGCGTTCCAACCGCGCAAGCCACAATTTACGCGCTGTGGGCCACGCAACATGTTGATCCAACAAGGTTTCCGCACGTTTTAAAAAGTTTTCGCGGGTCAACAAGGCGGTGTCCAGAACACTGTCTTTGATGAAATGTTCCAGAATTTCGTGGATCACGATCCCGCGCAACAAGGCATCCGGCGCTTGCACCAAAGGGTCCAGCGGTTTCAGGCGCAGCACATGTTTGGCGTAAATCGCATAAGGATCGCGGATCAGCCGTTTGATTTCCGTCACGCTCAACCGGTTTGGGCGCGATGCCACCGGCGGCCGCGGAGACGGGCGCGTTGCCGGTTCGATATGCGGCGCGATTTCAAGCTGTTCCGCCCATTGCAACCATTGCCGGCCTTTGTTGCGCATTTCTGACAATGCCTCAGGCCCGCCCTGCCCCGGCAAGCCGTGCAGCAAGTTCGTCAGGCGGTTCAGCCAGCGCGATGGAACGGTTTCTGCGTCATCGGACCGCTTGGCACGGGTCAGCCAGACCTCGGGCGCGCCGATGGCTTGTTGAAAGTCATGTGCCGACAAGCCGATCCGCCGTTCGGGCAGCAAAAGCCCGGCCTTGTCGCGCATCTGGCGGTTCAGCCAGGGGTCTGGCGCGGCGGCTTCGGGCCAGCTGCCTTCATTTAGGCCGCCCAAGATAAGCAATTCTGCCCCCTGCACGCGCGCCTCGAGCGTGCCCCAGATCATTATGTGTGGATGCGGGGCGTCGCGATCCCGGACCTCTTCGCCCGCGAGCAAAGCACCCAACAGGTCAGCAAAGTCATGGGCGGTCATCGGGCCGCCGTGCTGCGCCTCTTTTTCCAGTGCGCTCAGGACGCCTTGCGCCTTTTGGCCTGCGTTCTTGTCCCAGAGTGTGCCTGTTTCCCCAGACGCGCCGGCGGAAATCGCTTCGGCCAAGACGCGCAGCCTGGCAACCCAATCCGCCAATGGGAGTTGGCCCGCGATCTGTTGTTCGCAGAAATGGGCGTTTAGCCAACGCACCCAGTCCTCAGGCACTTCTTTGCGGATGGCAAAAGCGGTCAGGCTGACACTGTCCGGGAATGGCGGACCGTGTCGGCGCAAATCCAGCTCAAGGTCCCGGGTATGCAGCAAATGCGCGCCGCGCTCGCCGCCATCATGACACAGTGGATGTTTCAGAAGGGTCAGCAACGCCTCGCCATCCAGCCGCCGAGCAAAAAGCCCCGCCACGTGACGCAGAAACCGGCCGGGCGGCGATAATTGCAGCGGCAGACCAGCGCTGTCATCAGGAAGGATGTTCCAGCGATCCAAAGCAGCGCTGACTTGGCGGGTCAGCATCCGGTCAGGCGTGATTAGCGCGGCAGTTTGGCCGGTTTCAGCAGCCTCGCGCAGGCGCAGCGCGATGGCCAGCGCCTCGGATCTGGGCGATTGCGCCTCGACCAGTGTCACGTCCTTTGTGGCGCCATCCAGATCGGTCAGTTGCGGGCCTTCGGACATCCATGCATCAGTGATTGGCGCCGGGCGTAAAGCCAGCGAAACCAAGCGGTTGCGAGCAGGCGAGGGTGGTTGATCACCCGTCCAAGGCATGATTTGGTCTGGCTCCAAACCAAGCCGTGACATCAGCTTGCGGAACCGGTACTGCGGGTGATCTTCCGATGTCAGCGCATCGTCCAGTCCTCGCCAAACGCGGTCGGGCTGATCGAAATCGTAACCCGGCAGGATCAATGCGCCTTGCGGCAGGCGCGCGACCGCCTCCATCAGCATCAGGGTGGTTCCGCGTGACCCGGTTGACCCGGCAAGGATAACCGGATGCTGCGGCGGAGCGTCTTGCCAGCGTTCTATCAGGTTTTCCACCACAAGTCGTTGCCGCGCCTGAACATCCAGCGCGTCATGGCCCGAGTCGATGAAGTGATCAGCAATCCCAATGAACGCCTGCGCGCGAGCCCAGTGTCCGGACATATCACTGACATCCAATTGCCGGATCGCGTCGGGCGAAACGCCTTCGCCCTGCATCTCATCAATCAGCGCGGCTAGGCTGGCGGACAGGTCAAAAAGTGAAGACCGTGCAGCCAGATCAGGCTGTTGTTCCAACAGCTTAGCGATCAACTGCGTCAACTCCAACCTGCGCCGCAGAGGTGGAATCGCCGGAGGTATCTGCGCAAGATCGACGCTTTCCCCCAGATCGGTAACCAGTGACAGGTGCGGCAATAGGCAAGCCGGGCCATGATCAAACAGGTCGCGAACGCGCCGGGCCATACGCCTTGTATTGACTACCAGTTGAACGCGCGCCAGCATCTCGGGCGGATGCGCTGCACTGCGATCTTGCAGCCCTTGAACCAGCATTTTCGGGAAGTCCGAACCGGGTGGGACGGCAAAAACACGTGGAACTGGGCTGGGTTCAAACATTGGCAATCAGCCCCTCGGCGAGAGTAATCCCTTCGGGGTGGCCGACATCGCACCAGCGACCGGGGTAGGTGAGGGCAAACAGACGATCCTGCTGCTGCAACCGGTCCCATAGCACGTTAAGTGAGAACGCTTTCTCGGGGATATCCATCAACCCTTCGGATTTCATGATCTGCGCACCGCCATAGATCAAGCCTCCGCCACGCACGATCCGTCCGTTCTCATCTGCTGTGAAATCGCCTTTGCCCGTGTGCCCGACAGTCTGATCCACCGGTACACACATCAACAGCGCGTCCATGTGATCGGGATTCCACGCCTCGCGGAGCATCGTCAAAGGGTTCGGTCCTGACCAGATCGCGTCTGGGTTCAGGGTGTAAACCGGGTGCGATCCAAGCAGGGGCAAAGCGGCGCGTATGCCACCGCCGGTCTCAAGAATTTCCGACGTTTCATGGGAAAGCAGAACACCCTTTGGGGCCAGGTGTGCCTCAAGCTGATCTGGCAGGTAGTGCAGGTTGGCCACGATACGCTTGGGTTGCAGGTCATTCACCAGATCCAACGCGTGATCAATCAGAGGCCGGCCGGCGACCTCGATCAGTGGTTTGGGTCGATTTTGGGTCAACGCGCCCATACGGGTGCCAAACCCGGCTGCAAACAGCATGACGGCTTCGGGGTCTTGGGTCATTTTTGTCGAAGTCTGTCCAAATTTTCAGGGGTGGGCGCGGGCAGGGTGTCGCGCAGCAGATCGGCGATGGTTACCAGCGCGGGATGTTCCAGGTCTCGCATCAGATGGGCCCAAGTCGCCGGAATCAGATCGACATAGCTGGGCTTGCCATATTCGGTTGCCAGCCGGGCAAATACGCCAAGTATGCGCAGGTTTCGCTGTGCACCCAAAACGGCGTAGGCAGTGCGGAAGTCATGATCATTTACTCCGGTCGCGGCGATATAGCGATTCAGCATTTGCATCTCAGTTCCAAGTGACACATCGCGACGCACGTCCTGCAACAACGATACCAGGTCATAAGCCGGATGGCCCAGCATGGCGGTTTGAAAGTCCAACAGACCGGCGCGCTGAACCCCGTCGCGATCCGGCAACCAGATCAGGTTTTCGGCGTGGTAATCGCGCAGCACAACAACTTTGGATCCCGAAGTTTCCCGGTGCAGAATGTCCGAGAACCGGTTTTCGAAACGGTTACGCGCTTCGGTGTCGTGCATGCCCTGCACGGCCTGCGCGTATTTGGTAAAGGACAACGCGGCCAGCTCGGTCATCAAACTCGGATCATAGGATGGCAAAGACAGGCTTGACGCGTTGTGCAGGTCGATCAGAACATCCGTTGCAACCTCATAAAGCGCACGCTCCATGCTGGGGGTCTGCAAAAGCACGCGCGCGAAGAGGTCGTCGCCAAGGTCTTCGAGCAGCAGGAATCCGTAATGCGTGTCTTCGGCATAGATCTCAGGCGCGCTCAGGCCAAGGGACCGCAGGTATTCGGCCATGCGGGCAAAGTCTTTGACATTTTCCGCTTTGCCCGGAGGTGAATCCATCAACACGGCCGTCTTGCCGGTTTCCGGATCGGTCAGCCGCTCGTACCGCCGGTTCGAGGCATCCCCAGCAAGCGGCGCGTGCTTTGCATTTGACCATTTGGTCTGCGCGATCAACGCTTCGGCCAATACTGCGCGGTTTGTCATGCAGGAATCCTTAGTTTCACGGGCCATTTCGGGGCTGACCAGGAAAGAGTCAGATGGCGTGCTTCTGTCATGTTAGGGTCTGTTTCGAAGGATATCTTCACCGCAGACTCCGGTGTCAGCGGGCCCAATTTATCCGGCCATTCAATCAGGCAGATTGCGCTTTCAAAAGCCTCGGTCAGGCCCAGTTCCTCAACCTCTTCAACCGCGCTTAGGCGGTACAGGTCACAGTGCCAGATTTCCCCGGCCGGCGTGTCATAAGCCTGAACCAACGTGAAAGTCGGCGAAGGTACATCTTCGGG
The DNA here is from genome assembly GCF_059611165.1 of Ruegeria sp. CDSB013. Lineage (NCBI taxonomy): Bacteria > Pseudomonadati > Pseudomonadota > Alphaproteobacteria > Rhodobacterales > Roseobacteraceae > Ruegeria > Ruegeria sp. CDSB013. Next base: position 193,428 of record NZ_JBXWPA010000009.1, read on the forward strand.
CTCGATCATCAGCGATTGGATCAGGCTGCGGGCAAAATGGGTCTTACCGCTGCCGATCTCGCCCTCAAGCAACAAGATGTCCCCGGGTCTCAGTTCTGCGCCGACACGGGCCGCGAATTCCGCTGTATCCTCGGGCGAATTCAAAGTGATCGTGCAGGGCGAATTGGTCATGGCGCCACAATGGCCTTGCGCCCGGTTGGCTGCAACCCGGTTCAGGCGCTGATTTGCTGCGCCTCTTGCCGCATCAGCGCATCCCGATCCACCGAGAAACGAACAATGGTGGCCCCGTTCTGCATCGGGCTGACCGTGCACAACACTTGAATACCGTTTCGCAGATAGATCACGCCTGACCATTCCGCGCGATTTTCCCGCGCCTCCACAAAATCGCGAATTTCGCCAAGGATCGGCGTTGCAGTGCAATTCTCCTGCCAGCTTTTGGTCACTTCAAGGACGGAGTCCGCGTCAAAGCCTGTGTCGCCTGTATCACCCCAAAGCTGTTGGTAGGCGAAATTGGTGAAAGCCAGTGTACCATCGTCACTGAAGACCGCGATGGCGTCGGCCAGTTTGTCCAGAATGGATTGCATCAAATCCATTTCTGACCGGAATCGACGGGTCAGAGTGATCTCGGCAGTGATGTCCTCGAACAGAAAAGCAACCGCTCCGTCCGGGTGCGGGCGTCCACTGACCGAGTAAACCGAGCCCGAGGGCAGGGACCAAGTTTCTTGATAGTTCCCGTCTTCTGCCGCTTCGAGAAGGTCATTCATCTGACTGCGCCAGCTTCTATAATTCTTGGGTTCCGGCATCATATGCTGATCCCGCAGGCGATCGAAAAAGCTGGACAGGCTGGGGCGGCAGCTTAGGAAATCCGGGGGCAGGGTGGTCAGGTCGATCAGGGCCGGGTTGAACAACGCCAGCTGACGGTTACGGTCAAAAATAGCTAGCCCGATGGACAGTTGCGCAAAGGTCTTGGTCATGGTCTGAACGAATTTGCGCTGCGCCATCTCCGCCTCGACGATTGCGTTAATGTCCACGGCATAAGACAAGTGCCCTTCAGGGTGATCTACCGACGTTAGATCGAACCACAGCTTGTTTTCACTGAACTCGGAGGAGATTGAGACCCGCGCCTTTGCGCTTAGCCGTTGGTCGGCATCGGGGACTGGAAACAATGGTGCGGTCAGGTCCGTGTCCTGATCCCGCACTTTGCGCACCAGCGAAACATAAGCGGCATTGCACCAGTGCACATCGCCCTGATGATCCAACAGCCAGACAGGGTAGGGTGCCTTTTCCATGGCAAGGCGGATTGGATCATTTGATGCGTTTTGAGGCATCGACAGACATTCAGTCCGGTCGCGTAATTGAACGCGTACGATGCCGTCTATCCATTCGCACAGAACATCGCGTTCAACTGTGCAATCGATGGCTGGGATGACCAAATTGCCTTCACGCCGGACCCGGTCAGGTGACTCGGGGAATGTCGGAAAGTCCCTGTGCAGCAGTCGGCACAGATCGGCCCAGTTGCGGACCTGCTCGAACCCCTCCAAAGCGATGTCTGAATGACTGATAAGCCGGTCGCCATCAAACAGGAAGGCAGCATCAAACAAAGAGGCAGGTGAGGACAGGCCAAAATTGTCACCCCGTTCCCGCCTGCGCGGTAACAGCCACTGCACGGCAAGACTTGCGGAAACAAGGCCGATGATGGCCAGAATGATCCAGTCGACCATGCGCCCTCCGGTGCGCGAAACCAAGAAACCGTACTATGCGCCTTAATGGTTAACGGGGTCTTAACTTTGTTCCCCAGGGACAGGTCAGGTTTGGAACCGTTGGTTTACACCTGAAGGCACAGGCGTATCACCGGTTTGCGCATCCACAAGATTACGCGGCCAGGTCACCTTGACGATCGCGCCCCGACGTTCGGGGTTATTCGACAAGCTTTGGTAAGGGTCCGATCCGTTGGCGAAATCCAGCTCGGCTCCGCTGCGTTCAAGCAGCGTTTTGGCAATGAAAAGACCCAGACCCATGCCTTCATATTCCGGACGGGTCCTTTTGTCGGTCTCACTGCGGCGGCGACGCATGAAGGGATCGCCGATCCGGCCGATCATCTGCGACGGATATCCACGACCGTCATCCATGATGCTGACGGTGATCTGTTTGGTGGACCATTCCGCCTCGACCCAGACATTCCCGCGCGAAAAATCCACCGCGTTCTGAATCAGGTTGCGCAGACCGTGAATGATCTCGGGCTTGCGCAGGATCGAGGGCTGCTGCACATCGCCATCCTCGGCCGGACCTTCGAAGAAATGAACGGTCTTGCCACGGTTGATATGCGGCTCGGCAGCTTCATGCACAACGGTCGAAAGCGGGGCTTGTCGCAAATGCAGGTCGTCTTTGCCGGCCCGGCCCATGTCTCGCAGGATATCGCGGCAGCGGTTCGCCTGCTCGCGGATCAGGGCGGCGTCCTCGATAAGGTCGGGCCGGTCGTCCAGCTCTTCCATCAGTTCGGAGCTGGCGAGTTTGATCGTCGCCAGAGGCGTGCCCAGCTCATGCGCGGCGGCAGCGACCACGCCGCCCAAATCGGTCAGTTTCTGTTCGCGCGCAAGCGCCATATGGGTGGCAGCCAGCGCTTCGGACATGGACTGCACCTCAGAGCTGACACGATGGGAATAGGCGCCCAGAAAGACGATTGCGATGACGATTGCCGCCCAGTTCCCGAACAGCAGAATATCTGGGATGTCCAGTTCTGCCCCCAGTGCGGTGCGCAAAGGCAGGTGGAATTCGGCCAGAAGCGTTGTCAGGGCAATGGCCACGCCGCCTATAATCAGCGTAGATCGGGTGCTCATGACGCTGGCGGAAATAGTGACAGGACCCACCAACAGCAGTGCAAAAGGGTTGTTCAAACCGCCGGTCAGGTACAGCAAAATAGTCAGCTGAAGCAAGTCGAACAGCACCATCAGGAAGTTCTCGAACTCGGACAGGCGCTTGTTGCGGGGAAACAGCAGAATTGCAGTCAGGTTCCCCATGACCGAGACGCCGATAGCCAGATAGCAAAGCGTCGCATCCAACTGGATGTCATAGGCCTGCTGCGCGACCGTGATCGCTGTGATCTGGCCGAAGATCGCCACCCAGCGCAACAGGATCAGGGTGCGCAGCCGAATCCAGCTGCTGCGTTCCTGACCGCGCCATAATGTGATGTTGGAATTTGCCATCGGTCGATTATGTCCTGTTGCATCGGCTGAACTTCTTGATAGGTGTCCCGGCCGAAACGATCAACAACCCCTCTTATGTCAGGATTGATGTCATGGTCCGTCTTTATGCCATCCTCGCAACCGTTGTTCTGGCTGTGGGCCTGGGGGCCATGTGGCTGCTGACGCGCGGTGCCGGATCAGACGACAAGTTCGCACAATGCCGGACCAGTCAGATCGCTGGCGGAACGGCGGCCATCGGCGGGCCGTTTGAGCTGCTCAACGGCAAGGGCGAAACAGTCACCGACACCGACGTGATCACCGAACCGACGCTGGTCTATTTCGGCTATACCTTTTGCCCCGACGTCTGCCCCTTCGACATGTCCCGCAATGCCGAGGCCGTGGACATTCTGGCCGAGCGTGGCCAGTCCGTGACACCCTTGTTCATCTCAATCGACCCTGACCGTGACACGACCGAGGTGGTAGCGGACTATGCCTTTAACCTGGGTGGCAAGACTATCGCGCTGACCGGCACGCCCGAGCGGGTCAAGGCAGCCAGCAAGGCCTACAAGACCTACTACAAGGCCCATGACAAAAGCGATGAGTACTATCTGGTCGACCATTCGACCTTTACCTATCTTGTCACACCCGAGGATGGGTTCATCGAATTCTTCAACCGCGATGACACCGCCGAGCAGATGGCCGACAAGGTTGGCTGTTTTCTCGACAAGATCTAGAAAGTGACGGGTTGTTTGACCTTTGGGATGGCGCTGCTATTACTCATGGTTAAGCCAAAGGCGTGAAATAGCGGAAAGAACAGAATATGGCGGACAGCTCTGACCTCGACATCGGCCCCGATAAAACCCTGCTTTTGGTGGACGATGACGAACCGTTTCTGAGACGTCTGGCCAAAGCAATGGAGAAACGCGGGTTCGAGGTTGAAACCGCAGGTTCCGTCGCCGCAGGCCGCGCCATTTCCACCGCCCGCCCGCCCGCCTATGCGGTCGTTGACCTGCGACTTGAAGATGGCAACGGTCTGGATGTGGTCGAAGTTCTGCGCGAAAAGCGCCCCGACAGCCGGGTTGTGGTCCTGACCGGATACGGTGCGATTGCCACCGCCGTTGCTGCAGTCAAGATCGGCGCCACGGATTACCTGTCGAAACCCGCCGACGCCACCGATATCACCAACGCGCTGCTGGCCAAGGGCGATGAACTGCCCCCACCACCAGAAAACCCCATGAGTGCGGACCGCGTCCGTTGGGAGCATATCCAGCGGGTCTATGAGCTGTGTGACCGGAACGTTTCCGAGACAGCTCGACGTCTGAATATGCATCGCCGGACGTTGCAGAGGATTTTGGCAAAGCGCAGCCCACGGTAGGAGCTTCACTACAAACCGAAAAACAGCAGAGCTACGCGGAACCCAAGATTTTCCACCACTTTTTCTTTGTGTTTTTTCTAGGGGGCGTGTTGCTTTCAGGTACCGGGTTTTTACTGGCGCAGGGGTCTCTCGTCCCATCAGATGCACCAATACACAAGGCCGATCTGAAGTATGAATGAGCTCCTCTGAACATCTTAGAGCGCTCATCTTTGTTTGGTTCCTGAGAAATTTTGTCCAAGAAATTCGAGTACGCGATAACCAATCCTTCGATTTCTGTCCCGAACATCACGGCACCGGCCCGCTGCGCCTTTTCTGGATCAGTGTAAAAGTAAGCGATGTTGTACATCGCGTTTGGATCAAACTCACCATTTGTGACTTCGTCGATCAATTCCCGTTAGTTTTGATAGACTTCTAGGGGCAACACAAATTGAGCTTCTGTTCCTTCGGGCTTCATTTTCAATTTACCTGTAATGCGTTTTCAACTGGGGTTATTCAGTGATGAAGTGCTTTGTTTCACAATAGTGGAAAGCTGTCACCTGTTCGTGACTTGCGCAGTCCGATCCAATCACCAAATCTTTGGCCACAAACTTCAAACAAAACAGGAACCCCCAAAATGATCGGATATGTGACCATCGGCGTTTCAGATATGGAGCGCGCTAAAAATTTTTACACGACACTGTTTGCCGACAAGGGCGCAAAAGTTGTGATCGACGCGGGTCGCATCGCCTTCATCGGAAATGACCCGTCGGCTCCGATGCTGGCCGTTTGCACACCCTACGATGGCGAAGCCTGCGCGACCGGCAACGGTGGAATGGTTGCTTTTGCAGCAGACTCCAAGGATGAGGCCAAAGCGCTTTACGAGAAGGCAATAAGCTTGGGAGCTACAGATGAAGGAGAACCCGGCCAGCGCGTCCCTGATCGGTTCTACGGTGCTTATGCTCGCGATCTGGACGGCAACAAGCTGTGTTTCTACGTCTTCGGTTAAAGCTGATTCAGCAGAACCTCATGCCGATCCATAAGCGCCCGCCTTAACTGAACAGGCGGGCGTACTCGATTGGCACCTTTTCCTTATGGCCTTGTAGTGGATTTTGACGAACCGCAAACCGCGATTGCACGCAATGAACTTGGGTGGATCTGAGCAGTAAACCGTTCAGAGGACTCTCATTTAGGTGGATTGCCAGAGTCCGGATAAATGAACCCGTTCACGGGGTACAAACTGCCATATTGACCCGGAAGGCTTTCGACCCGAACCAAGGTCCAGTCATTGTGCTTGGATACGTCTTTGACGCCCATTTTCAGGGACACCTTGTTGCGATGCCAGTTGGCGTGGTTCACGATGACTTCCCGATCGGTAACAACATCTGACACGACAGCCACATGGCCAAGCGGCATCCCGCGGGTTGCCCGAAACGACATCACCGCACCCACGACCGGCTCATTGCCGCGGCCAAAAGAACTGCGCGCCTTGCCCCACCAATCCTTTGCGTTGCCGCGAATTTCGATACCGCTGAGGCTGCGTGCGTAGGGAACACACCATACTCTTTGCCCCCGCGCCTGTTTTTGAGAGACCTCTCGCAACGCCATTGACTGACGTTCCGGATCAAGTTCCACATCGGTTGGGTTGTGCGAGCAGGCAGAAATCAGACTAAAGAGCCCAACCGCAAGCGCGGTTCGGGTTTTGCCGGACAAGCGCGGCCAGGTCGTATTCGTATTGCGTATGTCGTTGTTCAAGAAGCTTCACTGCCCGTTCGAAGACAAGCATGTTTTAGGGTGATCCGATGGGTTGTGAAAAGAGGCCTGCCAATACGCGGCAAGATTTTGCCGGTTCTCTGTTACATGATTGAAACACTGGTTGAGCTTTTAACTGTACCCATATCCTGAAGGTTGAGTACAGGCTTGCGCAGGCTTTTCCCTTGGGATGAGAACCGACAGTGGATGAGACCGGTATTTTATAGCGAGGATATCAACGCCTCATGCCGCGCCATAAACGCTTCTCGAACCTCAACCGGAGGTCTGAGCGTTATTTGCAAGCCCTCCATCACGGTCTGATCGGGCCGACCAAAGAACTTTGTCGCCTCATCCTCGGAAAACCCGGAAATCTGGGTCGCTTCCATCCATGCGCTGATCTTGTCGGCCTTCTTGATCTGCCGTTTCACCGTTTTCGGCACCTCGGCGGGTAATCCGAACCGGATATGAATCGCCGCCGCCAGACGGTCATCCAGCGCACCGTAATCCGGGCCAACGGCGGATTTGACGGGTGAGATCATGTCTCCGATCACATATTCCGGCGCGTCGTGTAACAACGCCACCAGTCGCCATTTCACCGGGGCTTTGGGTGCAATTCGGCCGAAAAGCTCTTCAACCAGAAGGGAGTGTTCGGCCACGGAATAGGCAAAATCACCTGCTGTCTGCCCGTTCCAGCGGGCCACAAAGGCCAGACCGTGCGCGATATCTTCAATCTCGATATCCACTGGCGTCGGGTCCAGCAAATCCAGCCTGCGACCGGAAAGCATTCTTTGCCAAGCTCTGGGTTGTGTTGCCATTCTGCCATGCCTTGTGAAGTAGGACACGTTAACTTCGCGCTTTTGTGCTATGATGTACCTGTCTGGATCACAGGCTGCCAACAATTTATTGAGCTTTCGTGCTTTGAACCTGCACGTTTTGATCCCGACATATGGACTGAGGGGGGTGTACTCCTTTCAGTTGTGCCCCTCTCGTACTGAAACGCGTATCGAAAGGAGCATGTTATGTTCAAACGTCTATTTGCTATAACCCTGACCTTCGGCATGGCCGCTACAGCGCCGCCCGCCTTCGCCAAAAGCTGTGCACAGCGCGAACATGTGATCGCCAAACTGCAGGACAGTTATTCAGAAGAACTGGTCTTTGGCGGATTGCAGAAAACGCGGGGCGCACGGGCTGTTATGGAGGTTTGGACCTCGAAGACAACCGGAAGCTATACGGTTCTGGTGACCCAGGCGAACGGCATTAGTTGTATTGTCGCCGTTGGCACAGATTTTTTTGAAGCGATACCAAAGATAGAGCTAAAGGGTGAACCAAGTTGATTTAGACGGACGGTTTATCCCCTTTCCGGCCATTCGCGTTGCCACCTGCCCCAAGTAATGCTAGGGGCTGCCCGGACTATGATTTACCGGAAATGGAGCACCTGATGGCCGGGGACTATATCGTTAAAGACATTTCATTGGCTGGGTTTGGCCGCAAAGAGCTGGACATCGCCGAAACCGAGATGCCGGGCCTGATGTCCCTGCGTTCAGAATATGGCGAAAGCAAACCTCTGGCGGGTGCCCGTATCGTCGGTTCGCTACACATGACCATCCAGACCGCTGTTCTGATCGAAACTCTGGTCGCGCTGGGCGCGGACGTGCGCTGGGCATCGTGCAACATCTTCTCGACCCAGGATCACGCGGCGGCAGCAATTGCCGAGGCAGGTATTCCTGTCTTCGCCATCAAAGGTCAGACACTGGAAGAGCACTGGGATTACCTGGACAAGTCCTTCCTGTTCGACGATGGCCCAAACATGATTCTGGACGATGGCGGCGACGCGACATTGTACATTCTGCTGGGCGCACGTGCCGAAGCGGGTGAGGATATCATCGCTGTTCCGACATCCGAAGAAGAAGAAGTCATCAAGGCGCAGATCGCCAAGCGCATGGCAGCATCCCCGGGCTGGTTCACCAAGATGCGCGACCAGATTCAGGGCGTGTCTGAGGAAACCACCACCGGCGTGAACCGCCTGTATCAACTGGTGAAAGACGGCCAACTGCCGTTCCCGGCGATCAACGTGAACGACTCGGTTACCAAGTCGAAATTCGACAACAAATACGGCTGCAAGGAATCGCTGGTCGACGGCATCCGCCGCGCCACTGACACCATGATGGCCGGCAAGGTTGCCGTGGTTTGCGGTTACGGTGACGTTGGAAAAGGCTCGGCCGCGTCGCTGCGCGGTGCTGGTGCCCGTGTGAAAGTGACCGAAGTTGACCCGATCTGCGCCCTGCAGGCCGCGATGGACGGTTTCGAAGTCACGCTGCTGGAAGACGAAGTCGCATCGGCCGACATCTTCATCACCACAACCGGCAATAAGGACGTGATCCGCATCGAGCATATGCGCGAGATGAAGGACATGGCCATCGTCGGCAACATCGGCCACTTTGACAACGAAATTCAGGTGGCCAGCCTGAAGAACCACAAATGGACCAACATCAAGGAACAGGTGGACATGATCGAACTGCCCTCGGGCAATCGCATCATCCTTCTGTCCGAAGGCCGTCTGCTGAACCTTGGTAATGCGACCGGTCACCCATCTTTCGTGATGTCAGCCTCGTTCACCAACCAGGTTCTGGCGCAGATCGAGCTGTTCACCAAAGGCGACCAGTATAACAACGACGTTTACATCCTGCCCAAGCATCTGGATGAGAAGGTCGCGCGTCTGCATCTGGATCGCATCGGCGTCAAGCTGACCCAGATGGACAACGAGCAGGCGTCTTACATTGGCGTGAAGCCCGAAGGCCCCTACAAGCCGGAACATTACCGTTATTGAGTGCGAAAGAACGCATGAGCAAACACTCCGGACGCCGCCGATTCCTGTTATCGGCGGCGTCTTTTGTTTTCAGTATCGCCGTTGTCGCCATCCTGTTCGGAGGGGGCGGATGGTGGTTGCTGGCGCACCCGGAAACACCGGTGCCAACGCATTGGAATCCCCTGCGAGAGCTGAAAGTCACCGCGCCAGTCACGCCAATCACCCGGTTTCAGCTTAATCGCACGCTAGCGAACGAAGTACAGTGTCGCGCCGCCTTGGCCGACGCCGGCGCGAACTTTGAGGCGATGGATGATCTGGTCGTGGATGAGAATTGCGGCATCACCGGGCGCGGCCTGTTGTCTGCGCTGGTGACGGCGGATGTAAATGCGGTCGAAACCAGTTGCGCGACCACTCTGCGGCTGGCCATGTGGGAACATCATGTCGTTCAACCCACTGCGAGAGATCTTTTGGGCACGCAGGTCAGCCGGTTGCGGCATGTGGGCAGTTACAATTGCCGCCAGATGCGCACCGCTCAGGGTCAGAGCAGTGGTTGGAGCAGCCATGCCAAGGCGGATTCCATTGATATTGTTGGTTTGCAATTTGCTGATGGGCGCAGTCTGACCTTGCTATCCGATTGGGGCGCCGAAGGACCTGAGGGTCAATTTTTGCGTCAGATCTGGCGCGGCGCATGTGATTGGTTTCGTGTGGTATTGGGTCCTGATTTCAATCACTTGCACGCGAACCACTTTCATCTGCAGGGTCCCGGTTGGGGTTATTGCCGATAGGTCACCTTGACGGGTATTTAACGCAGGGACGGAAAGAAATCTCCGCGTCCTTGTGGTGTGAAATCCAGAATATTCCACAGGGGCCACGCCGCATCCACGTGCCGCGGATGCCAGTCACTGGGTTCGAAGAACAGCTCGGAACTCCAGAAATGGCTTATGCCGTCCGCATCGCGCTGAAAGATGTTCAGGATCGGCAGTTGGCTTCCATCTTCGGCCTCGGCCAGATAGTCGCGTTGATAGTCTGTGCCCAATGCAGAATAAAGTGGTAGATCATCCCACGACATTTCCGCATTCAGCGCGGCCAGCCTTTCACAGGTGTTTTGCGCCACGACCGCAAAGGCGATTTTCTGCGATAAGTGGGCGATCTGTCCATTCAACCCGTCCAGAAAGGCAGAACACATCGGGCAAGGTGCCTCTGCATCCGGCCCGTACATAAGCGAGTATATAGCCAAGGTGTCATGTGATCCGAACAAAGACGACAGCGGTGTCGGCGCACCCCTGTCTGACCGGAATGCGTAGTCCCGTGGAACTGCCCCGCCTTTGGGCAAACCGCGGCGCAGCTTTGCAACATTTTCAATCTGAGCCCGCAGTTCGGCTTCAGCCGACAGCAAGGTGTTTCGAGCGGTTCTGTATTGCGAAGTTTCGTTGGGTAGCGACACAGACATTGTAGCCTCCTGGTTCTGGAACACGTAAAATATTTAACCTTATTGTTAAATAAAGGGTCATCAAAATCAAGCCTAAGGTCAGACCGGCAGCGTTTAGGGGGAATGCCGCTAATTTTTCCCTTTGTGCAAATTCCCGCTCCCGTTACCGTGTCTGCGGCGCTGGTATGGCCAAAAACGAGTTTCAACCGGGAGATAACCATGGGAAAACGCGACGACCTGATCGCTAAATATGCCGAGGACCTGAAGTCCAAATGCGGTATGGACGCAGATATGGATCTGCTGACCAAAGTCACAATCGGCTGTGGCCCTGCAATTTATGACGCCGACGCATCGACTGTCGCGGCAACTCAGGAAGGTGAGTTGGAAACGGTCAAGAACAACTTCCTCATCAAAAAGCTGGGCCTGTCGGACGGTCCGGAACTGATGGAAGCGATCAACAAGGCGCTGGAAACCTATGGCATGTCCGAGCGCAACAAATACCGCGCTGTCGTGTATTACATGCTGACCAAGCATTTCGGCAAAGAGGCTGTTTACGGCTGATCCCGCTACACCTTTTTTGCAGCGCCCGTCAGATCCCTGGCGGGCGTTTCCAATTTTAAGTACTTGCCGTTTGAACCGCGCCGCAAGGATCGGTTAGTGTCAGGACGTGACCAGGACGGTCAGAGCCAAAATTTCCATACGCGTGTGGTGAGTCGGGAGCGCGCGGGGTAGGGAAGGTTCTGCATCTGTCAGGGCCTTCCCTTTAATTTTGAATTAGGTGGCCTGCGTGCCGCCCAGATCGCAGATCACCTGCCATTCCGCCTCGCTGACCGGCTGAACAGACAGGCGAGAGTTTTTGACCAGCACCATTTCCCCCAAACGTTCGTCAGCCTTGATCTGGTCCAGCGTGACGGGGGTTGCAAACGGGCGAACGGCCTTGATGTCCACACATTCCCAACGCTCATCATCCGTGGTGCTGTCGGGGTGCACTTCAGCGCAGACCTCGACAATACCAACAATCGCCTTGTCCTTTTGCGAGTGGTAGAAGAACCCGCGATCGCCAACTGCCATCTGGCGCATGAAATTGCGCGCCTGATAGTTGCGCACGCCGTCCCATTCTTCGCCCGCATCCCCTTTGGCAACCTGCTGGTCCCATCCCCAGGTCGAAGGTTCTGATTTGAACAGCCAATACGCCATCAGCCTATGACCTTTTTCCACGCAATCAGGTCAACCGATTGGAACAACCCGGCTTTTGCATAAGGATCGTTGTCCGCCCAGTTTTGCGCTGCGGCCATGTCCTCGACCTCCAGAATGATCAACGAGCCGATCATTGCGTCGCCGTCCAGCAGCGGACCCGCCTGCGCAACGACACCCGTTTCCTCAATATAGGCCAGGTGGGCAGCGCGATTGTCCAGCCGGGTTTGCAGCGCGCCGTCTTTGTCACGGGCGATGAGAGCGATCAGCATATTATTCCTCCTTCAGGGGTCGGTTGAGCAGGGCTCGGATAGCTTCGGTCACACTGTAGGCGCCACTGCTAAGGTCCGCCACCGTTGTACTGATTGGCATGTCCAGCCCCTCAGCAGTGGCAATTTCCGTCATGGCCCGCGCGGTGGCGACCCCTTCAACGGTGGTGTGGGTATCGAACTGGATATTCCGACCCAACGACAGGCCAAAGCGATAGTTTCGGGACAGTTCAGACGAACAAGTCAGGACCAGATCCCCCAATCCAGACAATCCCATCAGAGTGTCAGGTCGCGCCCCGCGCATCAGCGCAAAGCGCTGCATTTCTGCAAACCCGCGTGTCATTAAAGCGGCGCGTGCGCTGTCGCCCAACCCGGCCCCGATTGCAGCGCCGCATCCGATGGCCATTACGTTCTTCAAGGCGCCGCCAAGTTCCGCCCCAATCATGTCGGTGGTTCGATAAAGGCGCAGGTTGGCAGTGGTCAGGTCGTGTTGCAGCGTCAGACTCAGCGAGTCATCTGCGCAGGCCAAGGTTAGCGCCGTTGGCAGTCCGCGTGCAATGTCGTCGGCAAAGCTGGGCCCGGTCAGCAGGGCGGGTCGCGCATCCGGGATCGTTTGCTGGATCACTGAAATCGGCCCAAGCCCGGACGATAGCTCGATACCCTTGCAGCACGCCACCAAGGTTTTTCCGGCCAGATCAGAGGCCTGCGCTTGCAAGGCATCGCGCAATTTTTGCATGGGGACAGCTATCAGCAGAACATCAGCCTTGGTCGCCTGATCGATGTTCGATGTCACCGTGATATCAGCAGGTAAAGCCACGCCAGGCAAACGCTGAGTGTTTTCACGTTCTGTCTGTATGTGCCGGGCCTGATCCGGATCCCGTGACCACAGCGTAACCGGCCCGTTCCCGGCCAGTGAAATGGCCAGGCTCGTGCCGAATGCGCCAGATCCCAGAACCGAAACGCTCATGCCTTGGCGCCTTTCTTGCCGCCGCCCAAAATCGCGGGGCTGGTTTTATCCAGCGGCCAGCGTGGACGGGCCGTCAGGTCCAGCCCGTCGCGTGCGCCCATGCGAAACCGTTCCATCCCGGCATAGGCGATCATGGCGGCATTGTCGGTGCAAAGGTTGAGTGGTGGTGCGGTAAAGCGCGCGCCTTTTTCTGCGCAAACAGTCTCTAATGCGGACCGAATGGCGGTATTGGCGGCCACACCACCTGCGACGGCAATAACCGGCTCTGTAGGGTTTTCCTCAAGATACCTGTCAATCGCACGGCGGGTTTTCTCGGCCAGAGTATCGACGATGGCTTGCTGAAATCCGGCACACAGATCAGCGCGGTCCTGACGGGTCAGGCCGCCCTTTTCGGCAACAATCTGATCCCGCATCCGCATCAACGCGGTTTTCAGCCCCGAAAAGGAGAGATCACATCCCGGCCGATCCAGCAGAGGTCGGGGAAACCGGAAACGCTTGGGATCGCCAGAACGTGCTTCGGCCTCCACAGAGGGACCGCCGGGTTGCGACAGGCCCAGCAGGCGGGCGGTTTTGTCGAACGCCTCGCCGGGGGCATCGTCGATTGTGCCGCCAAGGCGGGTAAATTGCTCGGGCCCGTGCGCGATAAGGTACTGGCAATGCCCGCCTGAAACCAGCAGCATCAGGTAGGGAAAGGCGATGCCATCCGTTAATCGGGGCGTCAGCGCATGACCCGCCAGATGGTTTACGCCGATCAGGGGAAGCCCGGTCGCGGCACTCAGCCCCTTGGCGCACATGACGCCGGACATGACCCCGCCGATCAGGCCGGGACCCGCAGTGACGGCGATCGCATCCATATCTGCCAGTGTCAGTCCTGCGACCTCCAATGCCTGCACCACGCAAATGTCCAGCTTTTCGGCATGGGCCCGCGCGGCGATTTCCGGCACGACCCCGCCGAATGCGCTGTGCAGTTCCGTCTGGCCGTGAACGATAGAGGACAGAACTTCGGCACCCGCACCATCGGATTGGCGCACGACAGCGGCGGCCGTGTCATCACAGCTGCTTTCCAATCCAAGAACGGTAAGTGTTTGCACCATAGGCCTGATCCGTTGCATCATGACACCCAAGCGGGGTATCACCCTGCGCGGACGCAAACAATCCCAAGGCCGAAGGCCCCGCCATTGTATTTGTTGATGACCCGCCCTCGCGCCGCCTCTGAAAGGTTTGTTGCGCAGTTGCCGACCCGCGTCAGGTCACGGATAGACGTCATCTATTCTCCAATCCTGGAAATCCGACCCCTGAGGGTTGCGGTCGAAACGGGCGGAATTCGCGGATTGATCTTTACTTCGGCCAATTCGGTCAATGCCGCCGCTTCGCTTGGCGTCAAACCCAATCTGCCCGCCTATTGTGTTGGTCCGGCGACCACTGGAACCGCCAAAGGTGCCGGATGGGATGCAATGATGGTAGGCAATACCGCCGAAGAACTGGTGGCCTACCTGTTGAAGCAGCGGCCTGAAAGCCCGTTGCTGCATCTCAGGGGTGAACATACGCGGGGAAATGTTGCCAGACGCCTGACCGAATCGGGGCTGACAGTTCGCGATCAGATTGTCTATCAACAGCGCCTGTTACCGCTGACATCCGAAGCGGCTGCGGCCACATCCGGTGTCAGACCTGTGCTCGCGCCGCTGTTTTCGCCCCGAACGGCGCGACAATTTGCCGAAATCTGGACCGGAACCGCGCCCTTGTGGCTGGTTTCCATCAGCGAAGCCACGGCCGAGCCCCTTTATTCCTTGGACTATGAGCGCCTAAAGATCGCCAAAGAGCCGACACCCAAGAAAATGCGGAAAGCCGTGAAAAAGCTTGTCAAACACGCGATGCGGGTTGAGCGTGGAGAGACCACTGATTAACTTAGACCGGTCTGTTATTCATATGAAATTGGATTCGATAAGGGGAACGTCGCGGTGGCTCGTAAGAAAAAGACCGATCAAAAGCCGGTGGAAGACCCCAAGTCGGACGAAACGGTTGAATTCACCTCGCAGCGTGATGAGACAGTCGTTGACGCGGATGAGCCGCTAGAAGAGACCCTTTCCGAAGCCGAAGCCGAAGCCGAAGCCGAAGCCGAAGCCGAAGCCGAAGCCGAAGCCGAAGCCGAAGCCGAAGCCGAAGCCGAA